>CAJKKA010000021.1 GCA_905200315.1 uncultured Clostridium sp. | reverse complement strand
AGAGATAATTCCTGAAATATACAAAAAAATAGTAGAAAAAAATGAGAAAAAGAAAAATCAAAATGCCAAAAATATAGAAAAAATAGCAATATCAGAAAGCTATAGTGTAGGAAGTAAAGTAAAAGAAATGTTCAAAATATTAATAAAACAAAAAAAATTTATTTTTAATAAGCTATTTTCAATAAAAGAACATAACAAACAAGAAGTAGTAACTGCATTTTCAGGAATGTTAGAAATGTCAAGAAGAAGCAAAGTAACAACAACACAAGAAGAAGTATTTGGAGATATATTAGTAGAAAAAATAAAAAAGTAAAAAAGTTGTCATTTTCATTGGCAACTTTTTCTTATTGTGATAAAATATTTCAAAATAGGAGGAAAATAAATGGCAACAATAAAAGCAATGAAAGAAACTTTTAAAGATTTTAAATTTGAAGATAATTTAGAAAATGCAAAAATATTAAATATGAAGTTATACAAAAGAAAAAATACATTAGTATTAGATTTAGAATCAGAAGAATTTATTGAACTTAAAGCTATTGCTATATTTGAGGCCTTTGTTAGTGAAAGATTTAGAATTGAACACACTTGGATAAATATGCATTATGGAGAAAATGCAAAAATTCCAAGTATAGAAGACGAGTGGAAAAATATAATGGCATTGCTTGCGAGAAAATATCCAATTGCAAGACAATTACTTGCTAATGCAAAATTAGAGTTAGAAGAAAATAAACTAAAGGTTTATTTAACTATGAAAGGTGCAGATTTTTTAAATGCTAGAGGATTAAATGTAGTGTTAGAAAAACTAATAGAAAGTTTATACATGAAAAAATACAAAGTAACGTATATAGAAAGAATTTCTGAAGAAACTTTGAAAATTTTAGAACAACGAAAAAAACATTTAGAAATTATGGCATTAGAAAAAGTTGCTACTTCAATTGATATTGAAAAAAATGAAGAAAATAAAATACATAAAAAACAAAATAATAAACCAAATGAAAATAAATCAAAGGAAAAAGAAACAAAACAAGTTTCTCAAAATGATTATGTTCCAGCTCCGCCACCACCATCAATGCCAGAAGAGAATACACCATTAATATTGGGAAGAAATATGAATATAAGAGAAGAACTTGTAAAAGTAGAAGATATTGGAGTAGATACTGGAAAACTAAGTTTAGAAGGAGAAGTAATAAACACAGATTCAAGAGAGTTAAAAAGTGGTAAATGGCTTGTTATGTTTGATGTATATGATGGAACAAGTACAATAACTTGTAAAGCTTTCGTACCAGGAGAAAGAGGAGCAGAAGTATTAAAGAAAATACAAAGTGCAAAAGGATTAAAAATAGAAGGAACAGCACAATTTGATCCATTTGCAAAAGAACTCGGAGTTATAGCGAATACAATAATTGAAACACAAGGAAGAAAAAAACAAGAAAGAATGGATTTAGCGGAAGAAAAAAGAGTAGAGCTACATATGCATACTCAAATGAGTCAAATGGATGCAATGACATCTGCAACAGATTTAATAAAAAGAGCTATGAAATGGGGAATGAAATCTATTGCAATTACAGACCATGGAGTTGTGCAAGCCTTTCCAGAAGCACATAAACTTTTAGGTAGAGACAACAAAGATATGAAAATTATATATGGAGTTGAAGCATATTTAGTACCAGATAGAGTTCCAACAATTTCATTCTCTAAAGGACAAGATATAGATACAACATATTGTGTATTTGACTTAGAAACAACAGGACTTTCATATAGAACAGAAAAAATAACAGAAATAGGAATAATGAAAATTAAATGTGGAGAAGTAATAGATACATTTTCGTGTTTTGTAAATCCGGAAAAGCATATACCAGAAAAGGTTACAGAAGTTACAAATATTACAGATGATATGGTAAAAGAAGCAGAAACAATAGAACAAGTTTTACCAAAAGTTTTAGAATTTTTTGGAGATTCTGTGCTTGTTGCACATAATGCAGATTTCGATATTGGATTTTTAAAACACAATGCAAAGATATTAGGATATGAGTTAAATAATACATATTTAGATACACTTAAACTTGCAAAAATGCTATTTCCAGATTATAAAAAGTATAAATTAGGAATAATTGCAGAAAACTTAGGAATAAAAGTTGAAGTAGCACATAGAGCTTTAGATGATGTTGATACAACAGTTAAAGTATTTAATGTAATGATAGATATGTTAAAAGAGAAAGGTGCAAAAACAATAGATGATATAGACATTGTAGGACCAGATAAGGAAGCTGAAAAACAAGCATATAAAAAATTACCATCATACCATGCTATAATACTTGCAAAAAATTATGTAGGACTAAAAAATTTATATAAATTAGTTTCACTATCTCATTTACACTATTTTTATAGAAAACCACGTATATTAAAAAGTTTGTATAAAAAATATTCAGAAGGTCTTATACTAGGAAGTGCTTGTGAAGCAGGAGAATTGTACCAAGCAATAGAAAAAGGAAAATCAGATGAAGAAATAGAAGAAATAGCAAGAGACTATGACTACTTAGAAATTCAACCAATAGGAAACAATGCTTTTTTAGTTAGAAATGGTGTAGTTGCAGACGATGAAGCATTAAGAGATATAAACATAAAAATAGTAGAATTAGGAGAAAAACTAGGTAAACTAGTAGTTGCAACTTGTGATGTTCACTTTATGGACCCTCAAGATGAAATATATAGAAGAATTCTGGAGGCAGGGCAAGGATATGCAGATGCAGATTTACAAGCACCTTTATACTTAAGAACAACAAATGAAATGCTTGAAGAATTTCAATATTTAGGACCAGAAAAAGCATATGAGGTTGTTGTAAAAAATACAAATAAAATAAGTGATATGTGTGAAAGAATAAGCCCAATATCACCAGAAAAATGTCCTCCACACATACCAGGTTGTGAAGATGAAATAAAAAATATAGCATATAGTAAAGCTCACGAATTATATGGAGAACAATTACCAGGAATAGTGCAAGAAAGACTAGATAAAGAATTAAACTCAATTATAAAAAATGGTTTCTCCGTTATGTATATAATTGCACAGAAATTAGTTTGGAAGTCAAACGAAGATGGATATATAGTTGGTTCAAGAGGTTCTGTTGGTTCATCATTTGTTGCAAATATGACAGGTATAACAGAAGTTAATTCTCTGCCAGCACATTATAGATGTCCAAATTGTAAATATTCGGATTTTACAGATTATGGATGTAAAAATGGATTCGACTTACCAGATAAAAATTGCCCAAAATGTGGACATAGGTTAGATAAAGATGGAATGGATATACCCTTTGAAACATTCCTTGGATTTAATGGAGATAAAGAGCCAGATATAGACTTAAACTTCTCTGGCGAATATCAAGCAAAAGCACATAAATATACAGAAGTAATATTTGGAAAAGGAACAACTTTTAAAGCTGGAACCGTTGGTACAGTAGCAGAGAAAACTGCATATGGTTATGTAAAAAAATATTATGAAGAAAGACAAATACCTGTAAGTAGTGCTGAAATAAATAGAGTTTCAAAAGGTTGTGTTGGAATTAAAAGAACAACAGGACAGCACCCAGGAGGAATTATAGTTGTTCCAAAAGGTAGAGAAATATATGAATTTACACCAGTGCAACATCCTGCAGATGATCCAAATTCAGATATTATAACAACACACTTTGACTATCACTCAATAGATCAAAACTTATTGAAACTAGATATACTAGGACACGACGATCCAACAATGATAAGAATGCTATTTGATATAACAGGAAAAGACCCTACAAAAGTACCATTAGATGATAAAGAAACAATGTCTATATTTAGTTCAACAAAGGCTTTAGGAGTTACACCGGATCAAATACATTCAGAAGTAGGAAGCTTTGGAATACCAGAATTTGGAACTAAATTTGTAAGGCGGAATGTTAGTAGATACAAAACCAACAACATTTGATGAACTTATTCGTATTTCTGGACTTTCTCATGGTACAGATGTGTGGCTTAACAATGCTCAAAGCTTAATAGAAGCAGGAACAATAAAACTGGATGAAGCAATATGTTGTAGAGACGATATTATGATATATCTAATAAAAAAAGGATTAGAACCACAACCATCATTTAAAATAATGGAAGCTGTACGTAAAGGAAAAGTTGCAAAAGGAAAAGAGCCAAAGTGGCCAGAATATGAGAAAATGATGAAAGATAATAATGTACCAGATTGGTATATAGATTCATGTAAAAAAATAAAATATATGTTCCCAAAGGCACATGCTGCAGCATATGTAACAAATGCCTTCAGAATTGCATGGTTTAAGGTACACGAGCCAAAAGCGTATTACACAGCATATTTTACAATTAGAGCAGATGAGTTTGATAGTGATATAATGTGCCATGGAGAAGAAAGAGTAAAAAACAAAATGAAAGAAATAGACCTTCTAGGAAATGGAGCAACAGTAAAAGAAAAAAACATGTATGCAATATTAGAATTGGTATTAGAAATGTATGAAAGAGGAATAAACTTCTTGCCAATGGATTTATATAAATCACATAGTACCAAATTTGTAATGGAAGAAGACGGAATACGTCCACCATTAAATAGTATACCAGGACTTGGAACAGTTGCAGCAGAGGGGATAGAAAAAGCAAAAAAAGATGGTAAATTTATGTGTATAGATGATTTGCAACAACGTTCAGGAGTAGGAAAATCTGTAATAGAAATGTTAAAAAATGCAGGATGTTTAAAAGGAATGACACAAAGTAATCAAATGTCTTTCTTTGAATTTTAAATGTTATTGTAATTTATCTGTAATTAAAATAATTATAATGACAAATATATTGTTTTTTATGCCTTGGTGTCGCAATCTTCGAATTAAAAAATGGCCTATTGACCATTTGCACATAATTACATTTTTGTAAAATTAATTTATATATTTACATTATAAACATATAAATTAATAAAATGAAGATTGCTCCAAATCGTACTCACAGGAAATCTGCTCGTTTGGTCGCTTACGCGGCATTTCAAAACAAATATATTTGTTATTATATTAATAAAATGGTATTTGAAAATTGTGTCAGACAATGTAGGGGCGGACGCCTCTGTCCGCCTGAATAAAAAATAAAATAGGTGATAAAATGGAAGAAATTTTAACAATAAAAAATATAATCATTTATGTTTTAGGAATAAATCTTATAGCTTTTTTAGCAATGTTTATAGATAAAAGAAGAGCAATAAAAAATGAATGGAGAATAAGCGAAAATGCATTAATGACATTAGTTCTTCTTGGTGGTGGAATAGGTGGAATAGCTGGAATGTACACATTTCATCACAAAACACAAAAGCCAAAATTTTATATAGGATTTCCCACAATCTTAATTACAGAAATTGTGTTAATTATATATTACTTAGTTAAATATAAGTAAATATGTAGGGGTCGACTATTAGTCGCCTTAATTTTTTTATTTGATATAACTAAATTTACAATAAAAGAATTACATAACACACTGTAAATAATTGGAAATACTTTTTTGAAAAATAAAAACCTTGAAAAAAAGTGAATAAATCAAATCTGAAAATAGCTAATTTAAAGTTATTCACAAAGTTTTCCACATTATCCACAAAAAATGTGTATAACTAAATGTAAACTATAAAAAGTTACATAATACAAATAAAAAGTAACATAATTGTAATAAAATGGTAATAATTGGAAAAAATAAAAATGCAAAATACTGAAAACAATACAATAGCAAAAAAATACAAAATATGACTTTTGTAAAATAATCGTAATATATAAGAAATAAAAAATTGTAAAATAGTTGATTACAATTTTTATATGTGGTAAAATGCTCTAAGAAATTAGCTTTTAAAGTAAGAAAGAGGGAATGAAAAATGTCAGAATTAACTATGGATAAAATAGTTGCACTTTGCAAAAATAGAGGATATGTATATCCTGGTTCAGATATATATGGAGGACTTGCAAATACATGGGATTATGGACCTTTAGGTGTTGAATTAAAAAATAATATTAAACAAGCTTGGAGAAGAAAATTTATTCAAGAAAATAAATATAATGTTGGTTTAGATTCAGCAATATTAATGAACCCAATGGTATGGGTTGCTTCAGGCCATGTTGGTGGATTCTCAGATCCATTAATGGATTGTAAAGAATGTAAAACCAGACATAGAGCAGATAAATTAATAGAAGAATGGATGCATGAACATAATTGTGAAGAAGTTGTAGATGGTTGGCCAGATGAAAAAATGATAAAATATATGGATGATAACAATATTTGTTGTCCTAATTGTGGAAAACATAATTTTACAGAAATACGTAAATTTAATTTGATGTTTAAAACCTTCCAAGGAGTTACAGAAGATGCAAAATCAGAAATATATTTAAGACCAGAAACTGCACAAGGAATATTTGTAAACTTTAAAAATGTACAAAGAACAACAAGAAAAAAACTACCAATGGGAATTGCTCAAATTGGTAAATCATTTAGAAATGAAATCACACCAGGTAACTTTACATTTAGAACACGTGAATTTGAACAAATGGAATTAGAATTTTTCTGCAAACCAGGAACAGAACTAGAATGGCACGAATACTGGAAAAAATTCTGTAAAGAATGGCTTTTAAATTTAGGAATAAAAGAAGAAAATATACGTTTAAGAGACCATAGCAAAGAAGAATTATCACATTATAGTAATGCAACAACAGATATAGAATTTACATTCCCATTTGGATGGGGAGAACTATGGGGAATAGCTTCAAGAACAGATTTCGATTTAAGTAAACATATGGAATATTCAAAACAAGATTTAACATATTTAGACCCAGAAACCAACGAAAAATACGTACCATATGTTATAGAACCATCACTTGGAGCAGACAGAGTAACACTTGCATTTTTATGCAACAGTTACGAAGAGGAAGAAATTGCTGAAGGAGATACTCGTACAGTATTACATTTACATCCAGCACTTGCACCATATAAAGTTGCAGTTTTACCACTTTCTAAAAAATTAAGTGAAAAAGCAACAGAAGTATATGAAAAACTTGCAAAGAAATTTATGTGTGACTATGATGAAGCAGGTTCTATAGGTAAACGTTACAGAAGAGAAGATGAAATAGGAACACCATACTGTGTAACAGTTGACTTTGATACACTTGAAGATGAGAGCGTTACAATAAGAGATAGAGATACAATGGAACAAGTAAGAGTAAAAATAGATGAACTTGAAAAGTGGATTGAAGAAAAAGTCGAATTTTAGTAGATTTTTGTAAATTATAGTGATATAATAGTGAACATAATTGAATAGAAAGGAGAGATTTTTATGATTTACCCTGATGACTTTAGGATTTTTAAAATTATTGAAGACCATAAGCAATATGCGGAGATTTATTTGTATCAAAACTCTAAACGCATATATTCGGGTGAAATACAAAATATTTCTCCTGAAAAATTTGAACGGTTAAAAACTTTCTTAGAAGAACTAGTTCAAATTAACAATAATTCTGAAATTTCTCTCAAATTCGGAATAATAGAGGTACAAGATTTGTTAGAAGGATTCAAGTGAACACTTGAATTCTTCTATTTTGAAAAATTGTCTATTTGTAATAAAATCTATAATTAATGTCAGACATTGTAGGGGCGGACGCCTCTGTCCGCCTGAATATAATAAAATAATATTTAAAAATAATGTCAAACGATGTAGGGGTCGGCGTCCCCGACGACCCGAATAAAAAATGTGAAATAAAAATGGTAAATCAATTTAAAGATATGTAGGGGCGGTCATTGACCGCCATAAGAGATAATAATATAAAATTTTAAGGAGAAAAAGAATGAAAGCAGCATTTTACACGCTAGGTTGCAAGGTCAACCAATACGAAACAAATGGAATGATACAAGAATTTATAAAACACGGTTATGAAATAGTAGAATTTCATGAAAAAGCAGATATATATGTAATAAACACATGCACAGTTACAAATATGTCTGATAGAAAATCAAGGCAAATTTTAAGAAGAACAAAACAATTAAATAAAAATTCTGTAGTTGTTGCAGTTGGTTGTTATGCACAAGTAGGAAAAGATAAACTAGAAGAAATTCCAGAAATAGACTTAATACTTGGAACTAACGAAAAAAGTAAAATGCTTTCATACATAGAAGAATTTTTAAAAACAAATAACAAAATTGAAGTTATTTCAGATGTAATGAAACAAAAATATTTTGATGAATTTGGAGAAGTAACATATACAGACAAAACAAGGGCTGTAATAAAAGTGCAAGATGGATGTGATAGATTTTGTTCATATTGCATAATACCATATGCAAGAGGAAGAGTTAGAAGTAGAAAAATAGAAAATGTTATAGATGAGGTAAAACATATAGCTAAAAAAGGAATAAAAGAAGTTGTAATTACAGGAATTCATGTTGCATCATATGGAAAAGATTTAAAAGAAGATATAGGCTTAATAGATTTACTAGAAAAAATAAATGAAGTAGAAGGAATAGAAAGAATCCGTTTAGGTTCCTTAGAGCCAATGATAATTACAGAGGAATTTATAAAAAGACTTTCCAAATTAGAAAAAATATGCCATCATTTTCATTTATCACTTCAAAGTGGATGCACAGAAACACTAAAAAGAATGAATAGAAAATATACTATTCAAGAATTTACAAAAGTAGTTGAATTATTAAGAAAAACATATACAGATGTAGAACTCACAACAGATATTATAGTTGGATTTCCGGGTGAAACAGAGGAAGAATTTAAAACAACATATAATTATTTAAAGAAAATAAAATTCTATAAAATGCATGTGTTTCAATACTCACCGAGAAAAGGAACAAAAGCGGCAGTAATGGAAAATCAAATTTCTCCGGAAATAAAGGCGAAGAGAAGTAAAGAATTAATAGAATTATCAAATAAAAATCAAAAAGAAATAAATAATCAATACTTAGGTAAAGAACTAAAGGTGTTATTTGAAGAATGTGAGAACGGAATTGTAAAAGGACATACTAGCAATTATATAATGGTAGAAGCAAAAGGAAAAGAAGAAAATTGCAACAATATAGTAAATGTTGAAATAGAAAAAGAAGATGGTGAAATGTTAATAGGAAATATAAAATAGATTACAAAAATATTACAAAAACAATACAAAAATGTAAAATATGATTTTTGAGGAAACTATTGAAAAAAGTGCCATATTATAGTATAAGTATAAAAGGAATGTAATACAAAGGAGGAAACATTAATGGAAGAACAATTTGAGAATAGTGTATTTGGTGGAGTAGAAGTAAAACCACAAGAGGAAATTAAAGTTAATACAGAATTCAATTTACCAACAAAAGTAAGTATGTGGACTAAAATAAAAAATTTTTTCCTACAAGATATTAAAGTAGAATTAACACCAAAACAACAAAAGGTTGAAGATGAAATAAATGAATTTTTACATCAAGAAGTAACTTGGAAGAAAGTAAAAAACTTTTTATTTCAAGAAGTAAAATTTAAAAAATAAATTAAAGAGAATTGCAAATATTGCAATTCTTTTTTAAAAAACTATTTACAAAACCTGAAGTAAAGGTATATAATTAAACAAGATTTTTGTATAAAGAAGGGTGGCAATAAAATATGAAAATTTATGATAAAGAAATTTATAATAAACAAAAAAGTTTGAATACAGTAGTTATAATTGTGGTCGCCTTTATAATTGGATTTGTTGTTGGGTATTTTGGAAATGCAGCTGTAAAAAACACAAATACAGTTCATCATAATAATACAGTAAATAACAAAGTAACACAAAATACAGAAATAAAAAGAGATACAATATAAATATAAAAAATAAAATTGAATAAAGCCGATGAAAAAGCAAAGTATATAAACAATAATTATTTTTAAAGAGAAAGTAAATCGTGGCTGAAAGTTTACTAAAATAAGGTTTATAGAAATTTCACTTTTGAGGTTTTTTCTTGAAATAATAGTAGGGAAAAACGGTTGCAACGATATAGCAAATGAGGTTGAATTAAAAATAGTTCAATGAATTTAGGTGGTAACACGGGTAAAAGAATCGTCCTATGCAAGGGATGATTCTTTTATTTTTATATAAAAATAAATTTATATAAATAAAATTTAAAGGAGGAAACTATGAAAGAGCAAATTGCAAAAATGAAAGAAACAGCATTAGCAGAAATTAGTAAGGCACAAGATATTACAGAGTTAAATAATGCTAGAGTTAAATACTTAGGAAAAAAAGGTGAATTAACAGCCATTTTAAGAGGAATGAAAGATTTAAGTGCAGAAGAAAGACCTGTTATAGGAAGCTTAGTAAATGTTGTAAAAGCTGAATTAGAAAATTTAATAGATGTAAGAGAAGAAGAATTTAAAAAAGCAGAAATAAATAAAAAATTAGAACAAGAAAAAATAGATATAACTTTACCAGCAACAAAAGTAAAAAGAGGAAGTAAACATCCTGTAAACAGAATAATAGAAGAAATAGAGGACTTATTTGTATCAATGGGATATGATGTATGCAGTGGACCAGAATTGGAAACAGATGAATATTGCTTTGAAAGATTAAACTTACCAAAAGGACATCCAGCAAGAGATATGCAAGATAGTTTTTACATTACAGATGAATATTTATTAAGAACACAAACCTCTGCAGTGCAAGCAAGAACAATGATGGCAAATACGGAAAAAACACCAATAAGAGAACTAACAGCTGGAAAAACATATAGAAGAGAAGACGATGCAACACATTCACATCAATTTGGGCAAGTAGAAGGATTAGTAATAGATTACAAAGAAAATAATGTTTCTTTAGCAGACTTAAAAGGAACACTAGAAGTATTTGTTAGAAAAGTAATAGGAAAGAATAGTGAATTACGTTTTAGACCAAGTTATTTCCCATTTACAGAACCATCTTATGAAGTAGATGTATCTTGCTTTAAATGTGGAGGAAAAGGATGTAACCTATGTAAACAAACAGGTTGGATTGAAGTATTAGGATGTGGAATGGTTCATCCAAATGTATTAAAAATAAATGGCTATGACCCAGAAAAATTTGGAGGATTTGCATTTGGAACAGGAATAGATAGACTAGCAATGTTTAAATATGGAATACCAGATATGAGATATTTATATGCAAACGATGTAAGATTTTTAAGTCAATTTGATAGAAAGGATGTGGACTAATTGAAATTAAGTACAAACTTTTTAAAAGAATATGTAGATGTTGATGTAGACACAAAAACACTAGCCGAAGCAATGACAAAAGCAGGAAGTGAATATGATTCAGCAGAAAATTTAGTAGAAGCAACAAACTTAATTATAGGAGAAATAAAAGAATGTAAAGAACATCCAGATTCAGACCATTTACACCTATGTAAAGTTGATGTAGGAAACGAAATTTTAGATATAGTATGTGGAGCTCCAAATGCAAGAGCAGGAATAAAAGTAATAGTTGCTTTACCAGGAGCAGAATTACCAGGTGGAGTAAAAATAAAAGCTGGAGTTATTCGTGGTGAAAAATCAAACGGAATGATGTGTGCTTTATATGAAATAGGAATAGATAAAAAATTTTTATCAGAAGCAGATAAAAACGGTATATGCGAATTACCAGAAAATGCTCTGCCAGGAGAAGATCCAATTAAATTTTTAGGATTAGATGATAGTGTAATAGATTTTGACTTAACAGCTAATAGAGGAGATTTACTAAGTGTTTTAGGAATGGCATATGAAGTAGGAGCAATTTATGATAAACCACTAAAAAAAGAAGTAGACTTATCTCATAAAGAAAATGGAGAAGATATAAACAATAGCTTTAAGGTAGAAGTAAAAACAGATAATTGTAAATTATTTTTAGCAAAAAGAGCAGAAAATGTGACCATAAAAGAAAGTCCAGAATTTATAAAAAATAGACTTATTGCAAGTGGAATAAGACCAATCAATAATGTTGTAGATATAAGTAACTATGTTATGTTAGAGTTAGGTCAACCATTACATTTCTATAATGCAGATAATTTAGAAGGAAAACTAATTGTTAGAATGGCAGAAGAAGGAGAAAAATTAACAACTCTAGACAACATAGAAAGAATACTTACTAAAAACGATATTGTAATTTCAAAAGAAAACGAAGCAATAGGTTTAGCAGGAGTAATGGGTGGACTTACAACAGAAGTAGAAAACGATACTAAAAACATAATAATAGAATCTGCAATTTTCGATTCTGTTTTAGTAAGAAAAACATCAAATAAAATAGTTAGAAGTGAAGCAAGCAACAGATTTGAAAAAGGATTGGATTATAAAAGAACATACATGGCAGCAGAAAGAGCATGTGCATTACTAGAAAAATATGCAGATGCAACAATTACAACAGGAACAGTTGTATACGATAAAATCGAGAAACAAGAAAAAAACGTAGAAATAAAATACGAAGATATAAATAGAGTTTTAGGAACAAATATATCCAAAGAAGATATATTAGACGTATTTAGAAAACTTGGATTTGAATATAAAGCAGATGATGAAAAAGCAATGGTAAATGTACCAAGTAGAAGAATAGATATATCTATAAAAGAAGATTTAATAGAAGAAGTTGGAAGAATTTATGGAGTAGACAATATAGTAGGAAAATTACCAACATTACCTATAAAAACAGGAAGCTACGACAAAACAACAAGAAGCATAAGAAATAAAATGGTAGATTTAGGATTAAACGAAACATTATCATATATATTAATAAATGATGCAGATGTTCATAAATTTACAACAGATGAATTTGAAGAATTAAAACTACTAGATCCAATTACAATAGAAAGAAATACTTTAAGATATAGTATGATTCCATCTTTATATAAAATATATGAATACAATTATGCAAGAAATCAAAAAGATGTTGCAATATTTGAAATAGGAAAAGGATTTTTCAAAAAAGGCGATATATATGGAGAAGAAAATAAGCTATGTGCAATACTTTCAGGAGAATTCTATTATGGAGTAGATAACAAGAAAAACGTAGACTTTTATATTGTAAAAGGAATAATTGAAGAAATGCTAGATTATTTAGGATATGAAAATAGATATAGTTTTGTAATGCCTAAAAATATGCCAAAAGAATTTCATCCAGGTCAAACAGCAGAAATAAATGTAAATGGTCAAAGTGTTGGAATTATGGGAAAACTTCATCCAGAAGTAACAAAAGAAGATGTATTTACATTTGAAATAAACTTAGATAAATTACTAGCAAAAAAAGTTGGAAATATGAAATATAAAGAAATATCTAAATATCCAACAATAAAAAAAGACTTAGCAATAATTATAGATAAAGATATAACTTCAAAAGAAGCGGCAGATGTATTAAAAAGAGCTGCAGGAAAACTATTAACAGAAATAGAAGTATTTGATGTATACACAGGAAAAGGAATAGAAGAAAACAAAAAAAGTATAGCATATTCACTATCATTTGGAGCAAAAGATAGAACACTAACAGATGAAGAAATAAATGCAGTATTAGAAAAAATAATAGAAGCAGCAAAAACAAAATTAAATGCAGAATTAAGAGGATAAAAGGAGAAAAACTATGAAATTAACAATAAAAAAAGCACATATTTTTACAATTATATTAGGTGCAATTTTTGTAAGCTTAAGTATATTTCATACAAATTTATGGTTTGATGAAAGTTACTCTGTAGCTATTGCAAGACATTCTTTTTCAGAAATATGGAACATAGGTGGAAACGATGTGCACCCTATTTTATATTATTGGATGTTACATATAATTCAAATAATAACAGGAGGTTCAGTTTTAGCATACAGAATATTTTCTGCTATTCCAATTATAATTCTTGGAATTTTAGGCTTTACCCATATAAGAAAAGATTTTGGAGAAAAAGAAGGTTATATATTTTCGCTATTCACTTACTTTATGCCAGCAATGAGTGTATATACAAACCAAGTAAGAATGTATTCATGGTCTATACTTACGGTTACAATTCTTGCAATATATGCATATAGAATTTTTAAAGGAAAAGATTCAAATAAAAACTTAATAATATTTGGAATATCAAGTTTAGTTAGCATATACCTACATTATTATGGATTAATGGCAGCAGGAATAATAAATGCAATTTTATTAATATACTTAGTTATAAAGAAAAGAAAATCTACAGCAATAAAAATAACATTACTTGGAATAATTCAGCTAATAGCATATGTACCATGGCTTATTAATTTTGCAACACAATTAAAGAACGTATCTGGAGGATTTTGGATAGGCTTTGAATTTCCTAAAACACTAATAGAATTAACAAGCTTTGGATTCTTAGGAGATTATATAAATGACAATTTTGGTTTATATCAACATGTAATTTTTGTATTAGCTATAGAATTATACATATATTTAGGTGTGAAAATTTATAAATACAAAAAAGAAAAACAAGATATAAAACCAGCAATATTATCTGTTATAATTTATGCAGCAGTAATAATTGCAGCATTATTAATAACATTAGTTATGAATACATCAATTTTATATTATAGATATTTATTTGTAATAACAGGTTTTTTTATATTTGTTTTAAGCTTTGTTTTAGCAAAAGAAAAAAACAAAATAGTTTCTATTACAATTTGTATAGTAATAGTTTTATTAGGAATGATAAATAATATAAAATTGATAAATGAAAATTATGATGAAAGCAATAAACAACCAATTGAATATTTAAAACAAAATATTCAAGAAGGAGATTTAATAGTATATTCAGATGTTGGTGTAGGAGCAGTTGTAAATGAATTTTTAACTCAAAATAATCAATATTTTTATAATGCAGATCACTGGAATATATATGAAGCATATAAAGCCTATGAACCAACAATGAAAATTACAGAAAATGACGAATTTACAAATGATGCAAATAGATTTTGGCTTGTAGGATATAACGAAAATATTTATAACTACTTGTTCAATAATGAAAAATATAGTAAAATAAGTACAGAAACTTTTGATACAAAATATCAAGGAAATTACTATGTTATAATGCTAGTAGAGAAAAAAATGTAGAGGAGACAAAGTTATGGAATTTGTAACATGCTGTGTGTGTGGAAATAGAGTTCAACAATCAAATGGAATAGATATATGTGGACTATGTATAAAAACAAAAGGTGATAGAGTAAAAATACTTGCAATAAAGAAATATTTAGAAAAGCATCCTAATGCAAGTGCTTTAGAACTTGTAGAAACCTTAGAAATAAAACCAAGAGAAATTGATAAATTTATAAAAGAGGGCGGATTAAGAGCATATAAATCAGTAGATGGTTCAAAAATTTTAAAGGTACCAGAAAAAAATAAAAAAGTATTAACCAAAGAAGAACAAAGAAAAGAAACTTTAAGTAGGCTTGCAAATGTATATAATAATAAACCGCAAATAAACTTAGAACCAAGAAGACATGAGCCAACAGAAAAGGAATCAAAACTCGTAGCAGATTTAAGACAATTATATACAAACAAATCTGAAAGAGATAGAGAAAGATAAAAATAAAAAAGATAAAATGTCTATGCATTTTATCTTTTTTTTGATATAATATGCAAAAAAGTTTGAAAGGAAATTTTATGGAACTTACGAAAAAACAAAAAGTAATATTTAATATTGTTGCAGTTGTTTGTATTGCAATTATGGCTTTTGCCGTTTCACCAAAAACTTTACAAAATGATACATATTATACAGTAAAAATTGGAGAACATATTTTAAATACTAAAACAGTAGATATGATGGATCCGTTTTCGTGGCACCAAGATTTAAAATATACATATCCACATTGGTTATATGATGTTATTATGAATATAATATACCAAATTGGGAGTTGGGATGGAATTTATATATCTACAATAATGTTTTCATTTTTATTAGGAATTGCAATATATTTTACCAATTCTAAACTTACAAAAAATAAATTAACATCACTAATATTTGTATTACTAGATTTATATTTATTAAAAGATTTTATTGCAGCTAGAGCACAACTTGTAACATTTATATTGTTTGCTTTAACTATATATTTACTAGAAAGATTTGTAGTAAAACCCAAAAAAATATATGCAGTTTGCTTGATAATAATATCACTTTTAATTGCAAATTTACATTGTGCAGTATGGCCATTTTTCTTTATATTATTTTTGCCATATATTGCAGAATACCTATTTATTGCATATTATGATTCAGATGTAATGCTAAGAGTAATTTATTTAATAAAAAAAATGAAAATTAAACTATCAAAGAAAAGTAATAAAGAAGAATTAATAAATAAAGAAAAACAAGAACTAGAAAGAAAACTAAAAGCCATAAATGAACAAAGAAATTCAGCAAGAGAAAATGCATATAAAATTGAAATAGAAAAAAATAAAAATATAAAATATCTAATAATAGTTGCAATTATTTGTGCACTAATGGGATTATTAACACCTTTAGGAGATACACCATACACATATTTAATAAAAACAATGCAAGGAAATACAACACAAAACATAAATGAACATTTGCCAATTACATTTTGGGACAACAAACCTATTCTTATAGTATATGCAGTGTTAATTGCTTTATGGATGTTTACAAAAACAAAAATAAAATTAAGAGATTTATTCCTAATAGGTGGATTGATGCTTTTAACTATAATGTCTAAAAGGCAGTCTTCTATGTTACTTGTAGTTGGAACACTAATATTTAATAAATACTTAACCCAATATTTAGCCACAACAAATATGAAAAATATAGTAGAAAGTATAACTAAAACAGTAGGCACAATTGTAGGTGGAACTCTTATAATTGCAATAATAGGCTTAACAGGATTTAATTTATATAAAGATATAAAAGATGATAAATACATAAGTGAAAGTACATATCCTGTACAGGCTTGTGATTTTATACTTAATAATATAGATTTAAAAAGTGCAAGATTTTTTAATGAATACAATTATGGAAGTTATATGCTATATAGAAATATACCGGTATTTATAGATTCTAGAGCAGATTTATATGCACCGGAATTTAGTGGGAAAGATGAAGATATATTCTCAGATTTCTTAGATATTTCTAATTTTGGTATGGATTATGAAGATGGTTTTGAAAAGTATGGAATTACACATGTAATTTTGTATCAAGATGCAAAACTAAATAATTCTTTAAAACTAGATAATAATTACAGACAAATATATTCAGATAAACATTTTGTTATTTATGAAAGGTTGAAATAAAATGGAAAAAAATAAAAAACGTATGATAATAATTACAATTGCAGTTATTGTTTTAATTGCAATAGATCAAATAGCTAAATTTTTTATAATAGGAAAAGAGATAAATTTAATACCAAATATGCTAAATTTTAAATTTAGTGAAGAAGTAGCAGGAACTTTTGGAGTTGGATTTAAAGGAACCTTTACATTTGTAATTACTAACTTAATAGTACTAGGTGTAATAATAAAATTTATGAAAATGCAACAAGAACAAATAGATAAAAAAACTTACGTAGCGTTAACAATGATTATTGCAGGTGCAATTGGAAATTTAATAGATAGATTATTTAGAGGGTATGTTGTAAAACTTATAATATTATGGAAATTGCCAGCATTTAATATTTCAGATATATTAATAGTTGTAGGCTGGGTTTTATTAGCACTATTTTTTGCAATGTTTGCAGTAACAGTAAGAAAAGATAATAAATAATTCAGTAGAAAAGAGGAAAAAATGAAGTTATATACAATAAATAAAG
>CAJKKA010000020.1 GCA_905200315.1 uncultured Clostridium sp. | reverse complement strand
AATTTTATAACAAAAGACATTGAATTATATATGGATAAATTTGAAGTTATGGTTACAGATAACTTTAAAGCAAAGAAAATTAAAGAACCACAATTAGGCAATATAGGGATAAAAATAGAGAATAATTTACTAATTATAAATTTAGAAAATATACAATATGATAAAAATGAAATAAAAGAAATTTTACAAAGATATGCACTAAAAAAGAAATATTATAGATTAAAAGATGGAAGTTTTATAAATTTAGAGGATAATGAAAATATAGAATTTTTAAATAACCTAGAATCTGGACTTGGAATATCGTATGAAGAGATAGAAAATGGAACAATTACATTACCAATATACAGAAGTATGTATATGGAAAAAATTCTAAATAAATTAAATAAAAATAAAGTAAAAAAAGAAGATAGTTATGTAGAATTTATAAAAGATACTTCAAAAGAAAAAGAAAGTGAAATAATAAAATTACCTAAAAATTTAAAGGGAGATTTAAGAGAATACCAAAAAAATGGATTTCAATGGCTACAAACACTTGAAAAATATAACTTAGGTGGAATATTAGCAGATGACATGGGACTTGGAAAAACTATACAAGTTATAGCTTTATTGCAAAAGTATAATGAAGAAACAGAAAATGCTTTACCATCTATAGTTATAGCCCCAAGTTCATTAACATTAAACTGGAAAAATGAAGTAAATAAATTTGCACCAACTCTTAATACTTTGGTTATAAATGGAAATTTAGAGTTAAGAAAAGAAAAAATTAAAAATATAAAAAAATATAATTTAATTATAACTTCATACGATTTACTAAAAAGAGATTTAGAATTATATGAAAAAGAAAATATAGTATTTAAATATTCAATTGCAGATGAAGCACAATATATAAAAAATAGTAATACTCAAAATGCAAAAGCTTTAAAAAGTATAAATTCGGAAACAAAATTTGCGTTAACAGGAACACCAATAGAAAATTCTTTAGCAGAATTATGGTCAATTTTTGACTATATTATGCCAGAATATTTATTTAAATATAAAAAATTTAAACAATTATATGAAGTTCCAATAGTAAAAGAAAATGATGTAGAATCTATGAAAAAATTGAAAATGCTTATAGAACCATTTATTTTAAGAAGAACTAAAAAAGAAGTTTTAACAGAATTACCAGAAAAAACAATAACAATATTGAATAATGAAATGGAAGATGAACAACAAAAAATTTATTTAAGTTATTTAGCAAAAGCAAAACAAGAGGCAATGCAAGAAATAGAAATAAATGGAGTAGAAAAATCACATATAAAAATATTAGCCTTACTTACAAGACTAAGACAAATTTGTTGTCATCCAGGATTATTTTTAGAAGATTATAATCAAGATAGTAGTAAATTAAAACAATGCATAGAAATAATAAAAGATGGAATAGAAGCAGGACACAAAATATTACTATTTTCAGGTTATACATCTATGTTTGAAATAATAGAAAAAGAATTATTAAAAGAAGATATAAATTATTATAAATTAACAGGAAAAACAAACGTAAGTGAAAGAGTAGAATTAGTAGAAGATTTTAACCAAAATGAAAATGTAAAAGTATTTTTAATTTCTTTAAAAGCAGGAGGAACAGGTTTAAATCTAACTGGAGCTGATATGGTAATTCATTATGATCCATGGTGGAATATATCTGCAGAAAATCAAGCAACAGATAGAGCTTATAGAATTGGACAAAAACACAATGTTCAAGTATATAAATTAATAACAAAAAATTCAATAGAAGAAAAAATATATGAATTACAAAAGAAAAAATCAAAACTAATAAATAATGTTTTAAGTACTGAAACAACATTTATAAACAAATTAAGTAAAGACGAAATAATGAAGCTATTTGAATAATAGAAGAATAAAAAAATATATAGTGGTGGCTGATAGCCACCATAATTTAGGAGTATTTATGGAAAAATATATAAATATAATTGGTGGAGGATTAGCAGGAGCAGAAGCGGCATATCAAATTGCAAAAAGAGGAATACAAGTAAAACTATATGAAATGAAACCTATAAAGTTTTCTCCTGCTCATTCAAATGGAAATTTAGCAGAAATTGTATGTAGTAATTCGTTTAAATCCAATTTACATACAAATGCTTGTGGAGTTTTAAAAGAAGAATTAAGAATGTTAGATTCTCTTTTAATAAAAATAGCAGATGAAACTGCAGTTCCCGCAGGACAAGCTTTGGCGGTAGATAGAGAAAAATTTTCGGAAAGAGTAACAAAAGAATTAAAGAAAAATAATTTAATTGAGATAATAAATAAGGAAGTTGACGAAGAATTACTAGATAAAATGATAAAAAACAATGAAATTGTTATAATATCAACAGGACCATTAACTTCTGATAAACTTGCAAAAAAAATATCTAAACTTACTGGTGAAGAAAAATTATATTTCTATGACGCAGCAGCACCAATTGTAGCGAAAGAAAGTATAAATTTTAATATAGCTTTTTACGGAAACAGATATGAACAAGAAAAAAAGAAAGACGAAAGTATAGAAGAATGGAAAAAACGAATAGAAAATCAAGAAAAAAGTTATATAAATCTTCCAATGAACAAACAAGAATATGAAAAATTTTATAATGAATTAGTAAATGCAGAAGTTGTTGAACTTCATAATTTTGAAAAAAGAGAAATATTTGAAGGTTGTATGCCAATTGAAATAATGGCCAAAAGAGGAATAGATACTTTAAGATATGGCCCATTAAAACCAGTAGGATTTGATGATCCAAGATATGCCAAAAGGCCTTACGCAATTGTGCAGTTAAGACAAGATGATAGTAGTGCAAGTATTTATAATTTAGTTGGTTTTCAAACAAACTTGAAATTTGGAGAACAAAAGAGAATATTTAGTTTAATTCCTGGGATTGAAAATGCAGAATTCGTTAAATATGGTGTAATGCACAGAAATACATATATAAATTCAAGTGAACTATTAGATGAAACATATAATTTAAAAAGCAATAATAATATATTTTTTGCAGGACAAATAACAGGTGTAGAAGGATATGTTGAATCTATATCTTCAGGTATGGTTGCAAGCTTAAATGCAGTAGCTAAAATAGAGGTAAAAGAAAAAGTAATATTTTCGAATAAAACAATAATAGGTGCTTTAGCAAAATACGTTTCAACACCAAACGATAAATTTCAGCCAATGAATGCAAATTTTGGAATTGTACCAGAACTAGAAGAAAAATTAAAAGATAAAAAACAACGATACTCACGTATGGCAGACCGAGCTTTGAAAGATTTGCAAAAAGACATATTTTATGCTAAAATAAAGGAAGAGTAAAAAAATAAAACAAGGAGGGCGAGTATTATGGATTTAAAAAGTCTAAAAAATAATGTTAATATTTTAAAAGAAGAATTTGTGGAGTCTAGTTCAGAAAAAGATAGTATGAGTTCTGTAATATCTATTGAACAAAATAAAATTGTAAAATTAAAAGAAAAATTAAAAAGTGCGAAAACAGAAAATGAGAAAAATGAAATTTTGGAAGAAATTGATAACTGCAAAAGTTGTATTAGAGAAATGGAGTCTTTGCTAGATGAAGCAACTATGGAAAAATATACTAAGGAGGTATTATTGACAACAGAAAAAGAAAAACTTTATGGAAAAGAAGAGAAAAAAACTGGTAAAATAGAAAAAATAAAAAGTGAATTTAATGAAGCTAAAACAGAAAGAGAAACAATGAATGCAGTAATAAAGGCAGAAAAAAACAGAATAAATGAATTAGAAGATAAATTGGAAATGGAAAGTTCTGATAAAGAAAAAAGTAAAATAAATGAAGATATAAAAAACTGCAAAGAAAATCTTAAAGAATTAAATAAATTTTTTAAAGAACCTGAAACAAAAGAAGAATATGAAATAGATGATAATGAACGTTAATAAAGGAGTTAGAAATGGAAGAAATTATAAAAAGAATTGAAGAATTAAAAATGCAAATAGAGGACATACAAAAAGTATATAAAATTGAGCTTGAAAGAGAAAAAAATGAAAAAAATGATAAAATTCAAGCAAACAGAAAAAACAAAATAGATAAATTACAAGCCGAACTTAAAATAGCAGAAATTAATAAAGAAGAAAAAATAAAAGAAATAGAAAAACAAATAGGTGGAATTAAAGAAATATATGCCAACGATTTAGAAAGAGGAAAAAGTATAGAAAATGATCAAATTCAAGCAAACAGAAAAAACAAAATAGATAAATTACAATCCGAACTTAAAATAGCAGGAATTAATAAAGAAGAAAAAATGAAAGAAATAGAAAAACAAATAGGTGGAATTAATAAAGAAGAAAAAATGAAAGAAATAGAAAAACAAATAGGTGGAATTCAAGAAATATATGCCAACGATTTAGAAAGAGGAAAAAGTATAGAAAATGATCAAATTCAGGCAAACAGACAACATAAAATAATTAAATTACAAGATGAAATAGAAAAAATAAAAACGAATGAATCTGACAAGAAAGAGAAAAATGTTATAGATAATAGTATAAAAAATAACTTTATTAATTTAATGAATGGAAAGAATGTAGAAACAGATAAAGTAAGAGGAAAGGTTGCAGATAGTCTATTCGAAAATGAAAGTTTTTCAAAAGAGGAAATTGAAGAAGCAAATAAAATAGCAAAGATAAAAAAGGAAGGAATATTTAAAAAGTCAATAAAAAATATCAAAAACTTTACAAGGAAAATCAAAGGATTTATAAAAAGTAAAATAAATCATGCAAAGCCAATAAAATTAGGGAAAAACAAAAAAGATGAAGAAAAAAATAAAATGCCAGAAGTAGAATTGAAAAGTGTTGAACCTAAGAGTATAGTTAGTAAAAACAAAGAAAATAAAAGAGTTAATGTAAAAAAGGCTGAAATTAATACAGAAGATGCAATTAGAAGAATGGAAGAAGCTGCTGAAATAAAATTTGCAGAGGAAGAAGAAAATACAAAATAAAAAACATCAAAGTAAATTTATGAACTAGAAAGCATTGACATAATTAACTAAAAATGATAAAATATAAACCGTTATGGTAAAAAGTGTAAAACTATATATCCGTAACGGTTTGTAATATTTTATAGGAGGTGAAATTTAAGTGCCAACAATTAATCAATTAGTAAGAAAAGGAAGACAAACTTCAAAAGCAAAATCAAACTCACCAGCTCTACAACATGGTTATAACTCTAAAAACAAGAGATTAACAAACAATAGAGCTCCACAAAAAAGAGGAGTTTGTACAGTAGTAAAAACTGTAACACCTAAAAAGCCAAACTCAGCTTTAAGAAAAGTTGCCAGAGTTAGACTTTCTAATGGTTACGAAGTAACATCTTATATACCAGGTATTGGACATAACTTACAAGAACACAGCGTTGTTTTAATTAGAGGTGGAAGAGTAAAAGACCTTCCAGGTGTTAGATACCACATTATAAGAGGAACATTAGATACAGCAGGTGTTAAAGATAGAATGCAAGCGCGTTCTAAGTATGGAGCTAAACGTCCTAAAAAATAATTTTCGCTAATTAATAAGCAGCGTCTAACTTTGTTAACCTGCATCTGAAATTTTCTCGACGTACCATTTGTACGACTGCGAAAATTTTGATTTGGTTGCCTTGTTATACTTGCTTCTAATTACCGAAAACTTTATAAAAATAAAGTTTTTATTATTTTGGGTTTAGCAAAATTAATTAAATTAGTGCTTGTTATTCTGTTTTAATTAAGTATGGTACTTGAATTTTTAATAGATTAATAGAGCACTATACGGGAAAGATTGTTTTAATACTTTCCAGAGTAACTTTAGATATTTTTATAAATGTCAAAAAAATTAAGATGAAAGAGAAAAAATTAAAAGTAGAAAAATGAATTTGAACTTTAAAGATTCAATCTCTAACATCTAGAAAAGGAGTGAAGAATAGTGCCAAGAAGAGGAAATATAGCAAAAAGAGATGTTTTACCAGATCCAATGTACAATAGCAAAGTTGTTACAAAATTAGTAAACAACATTATGTTAGATGGTAAAAAATCTGTTGCTCAAAAAATAGTTTATGATGCATTTGATATCATAAAAGAAAAAGAACAAAAAGATCCATTAGAAGTTTTTGAAGCAGCATTAGAAAATATAATGCCAGTTCTTGAAGTAAAAGCAAGAAGAGTTGGTGGAGCTACATACCAAGTTCCATTAGAGATTAGACCTGAAAGAAGACAAACTTTAGGTTTAAGATGGCTTGTAAGTTATGCAAGAAACAGACATGAAAAAACAATGGCTGAAAAATTAGCCGGAGAAATAATAGATGCTACAAACGGAAACGGTGGAGCTTTCAAAAAGAAAGAAGATACTCATAGAATGGCTGAAGCTAATAAGGCTTTTGCTCATTATAAATGGTAGAATTTCTATAAAAAGCAATCACTTTTTATAAAAATTTTAAATTAACAATTAAAGTTAAAAACTAGAAGTTAGAAGCTGGAAGTTGGAAGTTGGAAGTTGGAAAAACTTTTGAAAGAATTGATAATATCTAACATCTAATCTCTAATATCTAACCTCTAAATCGAGGGGAGGAAAATAAATGGCAGGAAGAGCATACCCACTAGAAAGAACAAGAAATATA
Source organism: uncultured Clostridium sp. (assembly GCA_905200315.1). Next base: position 12,441 of record CAJKKA010000020.1, on the reverse strand, counting down.
GGAATAATGGCTCACATTGATGCTGGTAAAACAACAACAACAGAGAGAATATTATTCTATACAGGAAAAACACATAAAATAGGTGAAGTTCACGAAGGTGCTGCTACAATGGACTGGATGGCTCAAGAACAAGAAAGAGGTATTACAATTACATCTGCTTGTACAACATGTTTCTGGAATAATAATAGAATTAATATTATCGATACACCAGGACACGTTGACTTTACAGTTGAAGTTCAAAGATCTTTAAAGGTTCTTGATGGAGCTGTTACAGTTTTAGCTGCTAAAGGTGGAGTTCAACCACAAACAGAAACAGTTTGGAGACAAGCTGATAAATACAGTGTTCCAAGAATGGTATATGTAAACAAAATGGATATAACAGGTGCAAACTTTATGCTTTGTGTTGATCAATTAAAAAATAGATTAAAAGCAAATGCTGTACCAATTCAATTACCAATTGGAGCAGAAGATCAATTCAAAGGAATTGTAGATTTAATAAAAATGAAAGCTTTCATACACAAAGATGATTTAGGAAAAGAAGTTGAAGAAAGAGAAATTCCAGAAGATATGAGAGCAGATGCTGAAAAATTCAGAAGTGAAATGATAGAAGCAGTTGCAGAACAAGACGAAGAATTAATGATGAAATATTTAGATGGAGAAGAACTAACAACAGAAGAAATCAAAAAAGGTTTAAGAGCTGGTACAATAGCAAATAAAATAGTTCCAGTTACATGTGGTTCTTCATACAAAAACAAAGGTGTTCAAGAATTATTAGACGCAATTGTTGATTATATGCCATCACCATTAGATATTGCACACATAAAAGGAACAACAATGGATGGAGAAGAAATAGAAGCTAAAACTTCAGATTCTGAACCATTTGCAGCCTTAGCATTCAAAATTGCTACAGACCCATTTGTTGGAAAATTATGTTTCTTTAGAGTTTATTCAGGAACTTTAGAATCAGGTTCTACAGTATTAAACTCAAGTAAAGATAAAAAAGAAAGAATCGGAAGAATTCTTCAAATGCACTCAAATCACAGAGAAGATATAGATAAAGTATATGCTGGAGATATAGCGGCAGCAGTAGGAATGAAAGATGTAACAACTGGAAATACTTTATGTGATCCAGATCATCCAATAATTCTAGAATCTATGGAATTCCCTGAACCAGTTATCGATATAGCTATTGAGCCAAAAGATAAAGCTGCTCAAGAAAAAATGGGTATAGCCCTAACAAAACTTGCAGAAGAAGACCCAACATTCAAAGCTTATACAAACCAAGAAACAGGTCAAACAATTATTGCAGGTATGGGTGAATTACACTTAGATATTATTATCGATAGATTAAAAAGAGAATTTAAAGTTGAATGTAATGTAGGTAAACCACAAGTTGCTTACAAAGAAACAATTAGAAATGCAGTTAAAGTTCAAGGTAAATTCATTCGTCAATCTGGTGGTAAAGGACAATATGGTGATGTTTGGTTTGAAATGGAACCATTAGAGCCAGGTAAAGGAATAGAATTCGAAAGCAAAATCGTTGGAGGAGCTGTTCCAAAAGAATATATTAAACCAATTGAACAAGGAATGAGAGAAGCTGCTGAAACTGGTGTTCTAGCTGGATACCCAGTTATAGACTTCAAAGTTTCATTAGTTGATGGTTCATACCATGAAGTTGACTCTTCAGAAATGGCGTTCAAAATAGCTGCATCTATGGCATTTAAAGAAGGATGTAAACAAGCTAAATCAGTTATATTAGAACCTATAATGAAAGTTGATATAACAGTTCCAGAAGAATATATGGGAGATGTTATAGGTGACGTTAACTCTAGACGTGGTAGAATGGAAGGAATGGAAGGTAAAGATGGAATGCAAGAAATACATGCATTTATCCCACTTTCAGAAATGTTTGGATATGCAACAGACTTACGTTCTAAAACACAAGGTAGAGGAACATACTCAATGGAACCATCTCATTATGAAGAAGTTCCAAAATCAGTTCATGAGAAAATTGTTGCATCAAGAGCTAAAAAAGATTAGAAATGAAGTAGGAAAGTTAGAAGTTGGAGAATTGAAAATTTTACTTTAACATATAACTTTTCTGCAGAGATATATAAAAATTACTTAAAATACTTGCATTTTTAACGAAGATGTTATAAAATGCAAACTAGTATTTAAAATAATAAAAATAATAAAATAATTAAGGAGGAATTTCAAATGGCAAAGGAAAAATTTGAAAGAACTAAACCCCACGTTAACATTGGTACTATAGGACATGTTGACCACGGTAAAACAACAACAACAGCTGCTATTACAAAATATTTATCATTATTAGGAAAAGCTAAATTTGAAGCTTATGATCAAATTGATGGTGCTCCAGAAGAAAAAGCAAGAGGAATCACAATTAATACAGCACACGTTGAATATGAAACAGAAAATAGACACTATGCACACGTTGACTGCCCAGGACATGCTGACTACGTTAAAAACATGATTACTGGTGCTGCTCAAATGGACGGAGCTATCTTAGTAGTTTCTGCTGCAGATGGTCCTATGCCTCAAACAAGAGAGCACATCTTACTTGCTAGACAAGTTGGTGTTAAATATATAGTTGTATATTTAAACAAATGTGATATGGTAGACGATCCAGAATTATTAGAATTAGTTGAAATGGAAGTTAGAGACTTATTATCAGAATATGGTTTCCCAGGAGACGAAATTCCAATTATAAAAGGTTCTTCATTAAAAGTATTAGAAAGTACATCTACAAATCCAGATGATGAAGTATATGCTCCAATGAAAGAATTAATGGCTGCTGTTGATAGTTATATACCAACACCAGAAAGACCAGTAGATCAACCATTCTTAATGCCTATCGAAGACGTATTCACTATCACAGGTAGAGGTACAGTTGTTACAGGTAGAGTTGAAAGAGGTGTCGTAAAAGTTCAAGACGAAGTTGAAATCGTTGGACTTTCAACTGAAAAGAGAAAAACAGTTGTTACTGGTGTAGAAATGTTCAGAAAATTATTAGACCAAGCAGAAGCTGGAGACAACATTGGTGTTCTATTAAGAGGTATTGAAAGAAAAGACGTTGAAAGAGGTCAAGTTCTTGCAAAACCAGGAACAATACATCCACATACAAAATTCACATCACAAGTATATGTATTAACAAAAGAAGAAGGTGGAAGACATACACCATTCTTCAATGGATACAGACCACAATTCTACTTCAGAACAACAGATGTTACAGGTGTTATTGAATTAGCAGCTGGAACAGAAATGGTTATGCCAGGAGATAACATCGACATGACAATCGAATTAATTACTCCAATCGCTATCGAAAAAGGATTAAGATTCGCTATTCGTGAAGGTGGAAGAACAGTTGGTTCAGGAGTTGTAGCTGATATTATCGAATAATATATAAATATAGAGAAGAAGCGTTTTAAACGCTTCTTTTTTGGTAAAACAAAAGAATTTATCAAAAAACATTGAAATAAAAATTTATTTAATATAAAATAATAGCATAGAAAATTTTAGGGGGATAAAATGGAAGAAAAGAAAACAATAAAAATAAGTATTACTACATTATTTTTAGTATTAGCAATTTTTGCAATAATTGTAATGGGAGTATTTATAATAAAAATTAATAAACAACAAGAAGAACAAATAGAATCAAATAAAGAACTAAAAGAGGAAGTAAATAAGCTAAAAACAGATAACAATGTTGAAAACAACACAAATAATGAAACAGAAAATAATATTAATAATAATTCAACAACAGAAAGTTCGGCAAACACTGCTAGCTTTACAGATAATGAAGTAAAAGAAGCTATAGAGAAGTACTTAGAATTAATAGGATATAAACATGGATATGCACCTGCTTTATTAGTACCAATGAATTTAGTTGATGAGGAATATATGGCTAATTTAGAGACAAATGGCAATACTGATGAAAATTATTATAATAATTATATAGGAACAAAAGTAGAATACAATAAATTTAAAAATGAAATTTTAAATTATATATCAAATGACTTTTTTGATAAGGAATTTGATAACGACTATATAAATAGAAATGGTACTTTATATGTGATGGATGTAGATGGTTCTGGCGATAGTTACAAGGTAAAGAGTATTTCAAAAATTTCAGATAATAGCTATAAAGCTGAAATTGAAAATGATGCTTATGATGAGGTAATTACAGATACAATTAATTTCAAAATTACAAACAATAGCAACGGAAAATGTGTAATAGATGAATGTGATAAAAAATAAAACTCCTTGGAGTTTTATTTTTTATATTATTATAGTATATTTCTATTTTATGTGTAGGGGCATACGCTTCTGTCTGCCCGCGTGGCTTTTTTTAGTTATTTTATACTGATTATAAAAAAATATGTAATGGCAGATAATATTTTTTATTACAGAATAATTAGTCAAAATACTTGCTTTTTTTATAAAATAATAATAAAATTAAAAAATCGAAATATATATGAAATATAAAACAAAAAGGAGACTTAAATTATGAAAATACTTCTTGATGCTATGGGTGGAGATAATGCACCAGATGCAAATATTAAAGGAGCAGTAAAAGCAATTAAAGACGTAGAAGATACAACCGAGGTTATACTTGTAGGAAATAAAGATATTATTAATGATAAAGTAAGAGAATTTTACGGAAAAAATGATATTTCAGAAATATCACCAAAATTAAAAATACATCATACAACAGAAACAATAGAAATGGAAGATATACCAACAGTTGCAATAAAACACAAAAAAGATTCATCAATGGTTGTAGGTTTTAATATGCTAAAACAAGGAGAAGGCGATGTATTTATATCAGCTGGAAACTCAGGAGCATTGCTTACTGGAGCAACACTAATAGTAGGAAGAATAAAAGGTGTAGATAGACCAGCACTAGCTGGAATACTTCCTTCTTATAAAAGTAGATTAGTTTTAATGGATTGTGGTTCAAATACAAATTGTAAGCCAATTAATTTATTACAATTTGCTAAAATGGCAAGTATATACTTACGCAATACATTTGGAAAAGAAAATCCAACAGTAGGTTTATTAAATATTGGAACAGAAGAAACAAAGGGAAATGAATTAATAAAAGAAAGTTATAATTTAATAAAAGAAAAAGCAAAAGAAGAAAATATTAATTTTGTTGGAAATGTAGAAGGAAGAGATGCCTTTACAGGAAAACTAGATATTTTAGTTGCAGATGGATTTACAGGAAACATATTTCTAAAAACAGTTGAGGGAGTAGGAAAACTTGTAAAGAAATCATTAAAAGATAATATAAAGAAAAATATATTTAGAACAATAGGTGCTATACCAGCATTGCCTGTAATAAATGGATTATCAAAAGAAATGAGTTATAAAGAATATGGAGGAGCGTTATTTTTAGGAGTAAAAAAACCAGTTGTAAAAGCACATGGAAGTAGTGATGAAAAATTATTTGAATTTACAATAAAACAAGCAGAACAATTCGTTAAAAATAAAGCAGTTGAAAAATTAACAGAAGAATTTGAAAAATAAAAATAGAATAATCGGTCGAAATGTATTGACAATTATTACAACTTATAATATAAACTTGCTATAGTAAAAATACTAAAATAATTTTATACAATTTGCAAAAGCAAAAGGGGGTGAACTTAAAGTAATGAGTTCAGAAGAAGTATTTGAAAAAGTAAAAGCTATAATAGTAGAACAATTAGGAGCTGCAGAAGCTTCAGTTACACTAGAAGCATCTTTTATAGATGACTTAGGTGCAGACTCTCTAGATATAGTAGAATTAATAATGGCATTAGAAGAAGAATTTGATATGGAAATTCCAGATGCTGATGCAGAAAAAATAGTAACTGTAAATGATGTAGTTGAATACATAAAAGAAAATGCATAAGCAGTTAAAAAATAAATAATATAAAAACATATTGTAAAATAAAAATTACAATATGTTTTTTTCGTACATTTTTTATTTTAAAAAGAGAAATATAAAGTTGTTTTTTAATTATAGAAAAATTTATTTAAAAGTATTGAAATAAAAGTTTATTTAATATAAAATAAAAGTGTAAAATTTAATTATTGTAAGCACTGTACTTCGTGCCTATAATAAAAACAAAAGAAGGAGAAGATTTAATATGAAAAAAATGCCGAAAAAGAGAAAAATAATATTAAAAATATTCGGTAAAATAAAATCAAACATTCAAACAATCTCCTACAAACCAACATATAATACAGCAATAACCTTAATCGCTCTAATAATAACAATAATCGTACTATTAATTTTAGCAGGTGTAACCTTGAATATGATAATGGGGGAAAATGGAATAATAAAAAAGGCGCAAATATCTAAAGAAAAAACAAATGAAGCGCAAATTGAGGAAGAAAAAAATTTACAAAGTTTAGAAAATAAAGTTAATGATTATAATACAAGAGAACAAATTACAATAGAAAAGGAAGAATATGAAAAATTAAAGAAAAAAGGAACTTGGGAACTATTAGCGTCAACAACTTCTCAAAATGAAACAGAGTTAGATGTAAAAGATTTAAATCAGTATAATTCTGTTATTCTTATATGCTATAATAGTTATAATAATTTAGTAGCATCAACCGAAATTTCTGTTGATTTATTAAAGAAACAAGGAGAAAATAGCTTTTTTGTAAATTATAATAATACTGCTCCATATGTTGCTTATTGTTACTATAAGAGCGATACATCAGTAGTAATGAGATGTGTAAATAATTCTACTACAAAAGCAGAATTATATGGAATATATTAAACTATATAAAAAAGAAATAAATTATAGGTTTATTTCTTTTTTTCTTGCAAATTTTTTATTTTAGTATATAATGTAAACATAAAAAGACGCTATTATAATTTATAGAATTGAGGTGAATAATATGGATTTTTCAAAATTAGAAGATAGCATAGGGTATAAATTTAATAATATTAATCTTTTAAAACAGGCTTTAACACATTCTTCTTATGCATATGAACAGAAGGTTGAGAGCTATGAAAAACTTGAATTTTTAGGAGATAGTATTTTAGAATTTGTATCTAGTGAATTTTTGTATAGCAATTATGATAACTTAAAAGAAGGAGAAATGACTAAAGTTAGAGCAAGTGTTGTATGTGAAGAAAGCTTATCTAAAGTTTCAAAAATGCATAATTTTAGTGATTTCTTATTATTAGGAAAAAGTGAAATTTTAAACAATGGGTCTCAAAGAAAAGCAGTGTTAGAAGATACTTTTGAGGCAGTGGTTGCGGCAATATACTTAGATGGAGGTCTTGAACCTGCTAAAAAGTTTATAATAGATAATTTAAAAGATAGCATAGAAATTTCTAGTAAAAGTGTTGGAATGAAGGATTATAAAACAGTTTTACAAGAAATGTTACAAGTAAATGGTAATGTTAATATAAAATATACAATTATAAAAGAAGAAGGACCAGATCACGATAAAAAATTTACGGCTAAAGTGGAATGTGAAGGAAAATATTTAGCAATTGGGGAAGGAAGCTCTAAAAAACATGCTGAAATGGAAGCTGCAAAAAAAGCAATAGAAATATTAAAAAAATGAAAGGAGGAAAATATGAAAAAAACTTACATTTTACCGATAGAATTAAAGGAAACAATAGAGAGAGAAAAAGATATTTTTTCTAGTTCAACTGGAATAAAATTGCAGGAAAAACAGATAACAGCTAAAGATGTTGTAGATATAATTGAGAAAAATTTAAAAGAGATAGAAAATAATAATATTGAAATTTCATTTGAAGGAGAATATTTTACTAAATTAGACTTAGATAAACAAGAGGAACTACTTTCAAGCGTATTACCATATATTAAGGAAAATAAAATATCAAATATTATAATAAAAACATTACCACAAAATATTACAAAACAAAATTTGAAAATACTAAGAAAATACAAAGTAAAAACTATAAAAATGGAAGTAGCTTCCTTAAGCAATTATCTATTGAAAAGAGCACAATTTTCTTTTTCATATGAAGAAATAAAAAGAGCAACAAAATTAATAAAAAGATTCGGTTTTTATTTAATATATAAAATATATATAGGTTTACCAGAAGCAACAAAATTAGATGAGATAAATACTGCAAAATTAATATGTAAATTAAAACCAAAATGTGTTGAAGTTTACCAAGTATCAATTAAAGAAAAAACAAAAATTGCTCAAGAATTAGAAAAAGGTGAATATGAAGAATTAACAATAGTTCAGAGTATAGAAAGAGCAAAAGAAATATTTTATATACTAACACACAAAAAAATAGCAGTTGAAATTATGAATAATGTTGCATATGAAGAATTTAAAAATAGAGTAGAATCAGGTATATGGTTTGATACTATTGTAGATAAAATAAAACAATACAATGTAAAAGTTAAAGAAGTAGAAATAGAGGTAAATCCACAAAATTTTGAAAACGCTATAGGATTTGAAAACGAAAACATAGAAAAATTAAAAGAATATTATAATGTTGATTCTAAAGTTGTTACGAACGAAGAAATTAAGCCAGGGAAGATAGAAATAAATATAAAGAAAAAATTTACAGATTTTTTAGAAGTATAATTATAAAGTGCATTAAAAAGCCTTATATTGCTAATAATAGCAATATAAGGTGATTTTTATGAATACAGAAAATATTAAAGTTTTTTTTATAGATATTATTGAAGTTATTTTTGGGGCTGCAGTAATGGCATTGGGAATATCTATGTTTTTATTACCATGTAAGCTTTCAACTGGTGGAATAGCTGGATTAGCAACAATATTATATTATTTATTTAAAATTCCTATGGAAATTACAAATATTGTTTTAAATGTTCCTTTATTTTTATTTTCTGGATATAAAATAGGAAAATCTTTTTTTGCTAAATCTGTTGTAGGAACTATTAGTTTATCTATTTTTATGGATATATTTGATAAATTAAATACAATAACAGCAGATAGTTTTTTAGCGTGCATATATGGTGGAATAATTGTAGGAATTGGAACTGCAATTATATTAAGAGCAAATGGTTCAACTGGAGGAAGCGAGCTAGTAAGTAATATTATAAAAGAATATAATTCCAATATGCGAATAAGTAATGTTATTGTTATTATAGATGTGATTGTTGTGGTATTGAATATTATCTTTTTTAAAGAAATAGAAATTGGTTTATATTCTGCAATATCTATATATTTAATGGGAAAAGTAATAGATATTTTATTTGAAGGAATTTATTTTACTAAACTTATTTTTATCATTTCAGAAAAAAATGAAGAAATAGCTATAAAAATTGGAGAAAACATAAAAAGAGGAACAACAGGGTTGTTTGGGAAGGGAATGTATACAAATAAGGAAAAGATTATACTAATGTGTGCCGCAACAAGAGGAGATGTATTTAAGGTAAAAACAGCGGCTAAAAAAATAGACCCTCAGGCATTCATTATAATTTCAAATGCTAGAGAGGTCTTTGGAATGGGCTTTAAAAAGTAAATTTAATCTCTTGAGAAATCTTCTTTTTCATCTAAAGAAGAACCTTTATAATTAGAAGCTTCGTTTGTTAAAGAAATAAAAACATTAGATAAAAAGCGCTTTTTAGCATTTATATCATTTGGAGCATTTGGTATAGTTTCTAAAAATTGGTTTACACATTGTAAAATTTCTTTATCAAAAGCTAAAATAGAGTCTGAACTTGTTAAAATTTTATGTTTTATTTTATCTTTACTCTTATTACAATCAACTTTCAATTTTTCTAAGGAATTATTAAAAATATCTGGGGTGCTATTTTGAAAATTAGGATTTATAGAATAACCAAATTTTAAAATATCTTCTTTAGAATTATTCAGTGAATTTATAATATTTTTTATTTCGCTTTCAGATATTTCTTGTGATTTTTCAACTATAGCTAAATAATTTCCACCGCCTAAGTCGATTAAAAAATTATCTAAATCATCAAAAGTAAAGTTTGAATTATTAAATAGAGAAATATCTGATAAGTGAGATTTTAAGGCATTAGCAGAGGTTGATAACCTTTTATCTGTATAATCGTGGCCATAGGCCGTATTAGAAGTTTTTACGCCAACGTTGCTAAAGTAAATAGCTTCATATTCAGAAGCGGAATTGCATATTTTATTCACTAAAAAGTGATTTAAGTAGCTTTTTCCGTATAACTGAGAAATGGGATTTCTAATTAATTGATTTGATAGTTCTTTACTAGATGAATTTATGTTTAACAAATCTTTGTAAGATAAATTATTTAATTGACTATTAAAATCTTCATTATTAGATAGTAAATTATGTAATAAATTTGCAGATTCCTTAGAAAGTTTTTGAGTATATGAAACAATATGAGGTGAATCAATTTCTATATTTTTTTTATGTTCTATTAAAGTTCCAAGTTCTTCAATAATAAATAGAGATTCACTTTTTAAATCCTTTGCAGTGTAATTAAAGGAGTCTGAGAGTCTTAAATCTGCAACATAATTTTTTATTGCACTTGAAATACTATGATTTAAATTTTTCCATAATTTATCGGAATTGTTAGTATCTAAATTAATATTATTTAATTCTACATCGTTGAGATTTTCTATTACTTTTCTTTTACTTTTTATATTATTTACTTTTTGTTCTGCATTATAAGATAACTTGCAAACTAAAGGACTTTCTTTAGAATCTTCAATACCAAAAGTAATTGTAAGACCACTTGTTGAATTTCTATAAGTATATAAATTTTTGTCTATAATTTTCTTATAGTAAGTTGCTTGTTCCTTTGTACATTCTGTAAGTATAATAGAAAACTCATCACCAGCAACACGAGAAATTATTGCTTTTTGTGGTAATGAATATTTTATTACTTTTAAAGCATTATACAAGGCTTTATCTCCAGCTTCTTTACCAAAAATGTTATTAATAGTGTTTAATTTATCAAAATCACCAAACATAAAGGCATATGGTTTAGAATAATGGTTAAATTTATTTAGAATTATTTCTTTATAGTATTGTCTTGAAAATATGTTTAGATTTTTATATTCATGGCAATACATAAACTTTTTTATTTGTTCTAATTGCTTTAAACTACTTTTTCTTAACAAAATTTCATTCATAATATTCTACCTCTGTTCAGTATTTTAATATAACAATAAACATTTATCAATTAACAGTTAAAATAATTTTTATGTATTCATATACAATTAATATCAATAAAATATATAATAATAAAATTATTGCCATTAAACAACATTATATGTTAAAATTTGAAGGAGGAGATATTTTTATGGAAGAACAAAGTTATATTTTAGAAAATATAAATTCATTTAATTTAATAGATATTTTCGAGTGTGGACAATGCTTCAGATGGAATAAAGAAGATGATGAAAGCTATACAGGAGTAATTGCAAACAATGTTTTAAATGTAAAAAGTATTGAAAATAAAATTATATTTAAAGGAATTTGCAAAGGAAATATACAAGATATAGTAACAAAATATTTTGATTTAAACAGAGATTATACTAAAATAAAAGATAAATTATCAAAAATAGATTCATATATGAAAAATAGTATAGAGTATGGAGAAGGAATACGAATTTTAAATCAAGATTTATGGGAAACTATTATATCTTTTATAATTTCGGCAAACAATAATATTCCTAGAATTAAAGGCATAATAGAAAGATTATCTGAAAATTATGGTAATGAAATTATATGGAATGGAAAAAAATATTACACATTTCCTACACCAGAAGAGTTAAGAAATGTAAGTGTAGAAGAATATAGAAAATTAGGCTTAGGATTTAGAGATATAAGAGTGTATGAAACTACAAAAATGATATTAAATAAAGAAGTTGATTTAAAAAAATTATTTAATGAAGACACAGAGACAGTTAGAGAAGAACTTTTAAAGTTTTCTGGAGTAGGGCCTAAAGTTGCAGATTGTATATTATTGTTTTCAACCCTTAAAAGATTTGAGGTTTTCCCTATAGATGTATGGGTTAGGAGAGTAATGAACGATTTATACATAAAAAATGAAGATGAGAAAAAAGTTAGTAAAAAACAGATTTTAGAAATAGCAGATCAAAAATATGGAAACTTAGCAGGAATAGCTCAACAATATTTATTTTATTGGAGAAGAGAAAAAGAGGCATAAATTTTATTGTACAAGCATATACTAATAATAGTAATTTTTAGTATAGGAGAAAATTTATGGAAGAAGATTTCGTAAAAGAATATAAAATAAAAGAATTAACAGCAAAGGATAAAGATAAAGATATAATAAAAAATGTTATAAAAGCAAAAGCCGAATTAGAATGTGCAATAAATAACTTTGAATATGCAGAAAACGATTTAATAGATTATTTTTCATACCAAATAAAAGCAAATCAAGCAAAGTTAGATTATTTATTAAAAAAGGCAAAAAAAAGAGGGATTTTACT
>CAJKKA010000019.1 GCA_905200315.1 uncultured Clostridium sp. | reverse complement strand
CCAGCAAATGCAATAAGCTACCAAATACTACCTAATTTAGAAGGAAAAACTACAAACGAAGCCCAGAAAATAATAAACGAATATATAGAAAATTTGGCAATAGGAATATCAAATCTAATAAATATATTCGAACCAGAAATAACTGTAATAGGAGGAAGTTTTACATACTACCAAAGTATTCTACTAGAACCACTAAAAGAAAAAATAATAAAAGAAAACTTATTATTTAATAAAAGAAAAAACATAAACATAGTAGCAGCAAAATTATTTAACGATGCAGGAATAATAGGAGCAGGAAGTTTATAAAAAAATAAACATTCATTTATAATAGTGAATGTTTATTTTTTTATAAACTTTAATATTTCATCATCAGGAATTTCTAAACTTTTTACAATTTTTTTAAAGGTAGAAATTCTCGTATTTTCTTCATTCTGTTCTAATCGTTGCAAATGTCTGCAACTAATACCAACTTTTTCAGCAAGTTCTTCTTGTGATAAATTATTCTTTAATCTATATTGTTTTAGCATTATAGCCTCCTACATTATGTTTAAAACATTATAGTATACCAAGCAACAAAACAAAACGACATTTTTGTCATAAAAGTATTGACTAAAATTGTGTAGACATATATAATAAATACGACAAAAATGTCATAAATAAAAGGAGAAAACAAATGAAAAAAATAAATGAAAAAACAAAAATATATTCTGTAGAGACAGACGTTCCTGTTTGCTTACAAATAAAGAAAAAAGACGATTCTAAAATATTTGAAATAAAAAATTTAAACACTGTAGGGGCGGACGCCCCTACAAAAGATAATTCAAGAATATAAATCAATAACGACAAGAAAATGTTTCAAATACAATATTAACAAAATTTGGCAGAGAAATTATTATGAACACATAATAAGAAATGAAAAGGAATATTATGAGATAATAAAATATATGCAAAATAACCCAATAAGATGGATTCAAGGAGAGTGAAAGAAAAGATGGAAGAGAATAAAGAATTAAAAGAAGCTAAAGAAAAGCTAGATAAAATAACAGAAGATGAAAGAATGCAACAATTAGCCTGGTGGAGAGAAAAAGCAATATATGAATAAAATACAATGCTAAACAGTTCATTTAGAAAAGGAAAAAAAGAAGGAATAAAAACTATGGAAAAAAAATGAAAGAAGAAAAAATACCACTAGAAACAATTGAAAAAATAACGGGATTAACTAAAGAAGAAATTGAAAATTTATAAATTTCACTTGTTTATTTGTAATCTTTGTGATATAAATGTGCTATAGTGTAAATAATATTAGCAAAGAAAGGTGGAATCATTATGGAGGAAACAGTAAAAGAAAAGAAAACAATTTTAGTTGTAGATGATGAAAAGCCTATTGTAGATATACTTTTATATAATTTAGAAAAAGAAGGATATGAAACTTTAGAGGCTAACGATGGAGTAACAGCGGTTGATATAGCTCTTGATAAACAACCAGATTTAATTTTATTAGATATTATGCTTCCTAGAATGGATGGTCTTACTGTATGTAAAAGAATTAAACAAAGCTTAAATATTCCAATATTAATGCTTACAGCAAAAGATGAAGAAATTGATAAAATTTTAGGATTAGAGCTTGGGGCAGATGACTATATTACAAAACCATTTAGCGTAAGAGAATTAATGGCAAGAATTAAAGCAAACTTAAGAAAATTTGAAGCAACATCTAATACTGCTGAAAATGCAAATAGTGGAAAAAGTGGAAGTAAAATTAAAATTGGTCCACTATCATTAGATTATGAAAAATTTGAAGTTCGTGTTAATGATAAAGTTGTAGATTTAACATTAAGAGAATTTGAAGTATTAAAATATTTAGCAAATCAACCAGGTCAAGTTGTAACAAGAGAATTACTTTTAGAAAAGGTTTGGGGATATGAATATTATGGAGATATAAGAACTGTAGATGTTACTGTTAGAAGAATAAGAGAAAAAATAGAGAAAGATACATCAAATCCAAAAATATTAATTACCAAAAGAGGCGTAGGTTACTACATAGCCACGGATTATTAACAAAAAGGTTCGGAAGTCTCCGAACCTTTTTGTTATAATAGGAAAGTTCTATTTTTGATATAGGTGTCGACGCCTCTGTCGACCCTTGTGGTAAAAATATAAATATAAAAAGAAAGCGAGAAAAATAAATGTTTAAAGAAACACAAACAAAAATAATATTAATTTTCTTTATAATAGGTACAATTATAATTTCTAGTTTAGGATTTTTTTATAAAAATATTTATGATGAACAAATAAAAGAAACAAATGAAACACAAAAAATTGAGGAATACAGTGAAAAAAATATACAAATTCAAAAATTTACAATATATTCACTTGTAGGATTTGGAGTAATTTCAATTTTATCTGGAGTATTTATTTCTAATTCAATTGTATCACCAATGAAAAAGCTAGTAAAAAGTGCAGAGCGTATTGCAAATGGAGAAAGCTTAGAGCTAATACCAACAGATACTAAAAGAAAGAAAAGAAAAAATGATATAGATGAACTTGTAAATGCATTTAGTATAATGACAGCAGAGCTTAAACAAAACTTAAATGAAGCAACAAGACAAAAAAGGCAGATAGAAACAATTTTATTACATATGACAGATGGAATTATAGCCTTTAATTTAGAAGGAAGAATAATTTTAATAAACCCTGCTGCGACAAGAAGCTTAGAAATTATGCCAGAAGATGATAGTTTTGATAAGATTTTTTCTAAACATAATGATGAGTTAAATATGGAAAAAATAATTTATTTAGAAAACTGGACATCTCAAAATACACAAATTCAAGTAAAGGATAAATATTTAAAATTGCTTTTTGCACCATTTAAAGATGAAAATGAAAGAGCTGCAGGAATAATAGTTGTAATACAAGATATAACAGAACATGTAAAACTAGATAATATGAGAAAAGAATTTATAGCAGATGTATCACATGAACTAAAAACACCAATAACATCAATTATGGGATATTCAGATACATTAATTGAAAGCGAATATGATAAAGAAATGCAAACAAAATTCTTAGGAGTTATTAGTACGGAAGCTAGAAGAATGGCAAAACTTGTTACAGATCTTTTATCACTTTCAAGGTTTGACCAAGAACAAATCGAAGTAAAAAAAGAAGAATTTGACTTGGGTGCTTTAGTAAAGAGTTGTCAAGATAAGTTGCAAATAGAATTAGATAAAAAGAACATAGGTGTAGAATGCTTTGTTACAGCAAATGTTCCAAATGTATATGCTGAAAAAGATGGAATAGAAAGAGTTGTAATAAATATATTAACAAACAGTATAAAGTATACAGATGAAAACGGAAATATAAAAATTTATGTAGGATTTGTTTATAATGATGCATATATAAAAATAATAGACAACGGAATAGGAATACCGGAAGATGACCTAAAAAGAATTTTCGAAAGATTTTACAGAGTAGATAAAGCACGTACAAGAAAAATGGGAGGTTCTGGACTTGGTCTATCAATTGCAAAAGAAATATTAGATAGAAACCAAGGAACAATAGATATTAAAAGTGTTTATGGACATGGAACAGAAGTAGTAATAAGAATACCAACAAAAGAAAATAAATAATTGCCAAAACATAAATAATGTTATATAATAATTGCGTTAATGATTAAATTAAAAAATTATAGTTTTAGGAGATAGATAAAATGAGTGAAAAAACAAAGGATATATTAGAATGGATATTTTGTATAGTTATAGCGGTTGTGCTAGCACTAGTTGTTAGATATTTTATAGGAACGCCAACAATAGTTAAACAACCATCTATGTTTCCAACTTTAAAAGAAAATCAAAGATTAATTTTAAGTAGAGTTGGAAGGACAATGAAGAAACTCCCTGAAAGAGGAGATATAATAACATTTGAGGCACCAAGTGAAATATATACAACAGAAGAAAATTATAATAGCTCTTATCCTGTTGCAACTTATAATAATAATCATTCAGGAGTTGGAAAATTTGTATATAATTTTCTAGAAATAGGTAAAATTAGCTACATAAAAAGAGTTATTGCACTTCCAGGAGAACATGTTGAAATAAAAGATGGAGGAGTATATATAAATGGCTCAAAATTAGAAGAAAATTATTTACGACCAGGAGTTGTTACAGATTCACTAGGAGGAGTATATACAGACTTTGTAGTTCCAGAAAATTGTGTTTTTGCAATGGGAGATAATAGACCACAAAGTACAGATTGCAGAAGATTTGGATGTATTCCATTAGAAAAAATAGAAGGAAAAGTAAAATTAAGAATTTGGCCATTAAATTTATTTGGAAAAGTAGATTAATAAAAAGGTGAAAATAGTAAATGTCTTTTGAAAAAATAATAGGAAATAACAAAATAAAAAATGAACTAATTAAAGCTTTTAATACAAATAGCGTGGCACATAGTTATATATTTTCAGGTCAATATGGAATAGGAAAAAAGCAAATAGCTATTGAGTTTGCAAAGATGATATTATGTTTAAATAAAGATAAATCACCTTGTGGTGAGTGCAAATCTTGCATAGAACTCGAAAATGATAATAATCCGGATTTTAATATAATAAAACCAGATGGAAAAATAAAAATAGAGCAAATAAGAAAAATGCTAGAAAAAGTCTATGAAAAACCAATTATATCTGATAAAAAAGTATATATTATAGATGATGCAGAAACTATGACAATAGAAGCTCAAAATTGTTTATTAAAAACCTTAGAAGAACCACCAGAATATATAATAATTATTTTAATAACTTCAAATGAAAGTAATTTAATAAATACAATAAAATCAAGATGCCTAAAATTAACATTTAATTCATTAGAAAACGGGGAATTAAAGCAATATTTAGAAAATAAATTAGAGTTTCAAAATATTAGTGAAACAATGCTAGAAAACTTTGAAGGTAGTGTTGGTAAAGCTTTAAAAGTAAAGGAAAAGCAAGAACTATATAGCAATATGGAAACAACACTTAAAAATTTTAACTGTAATAGTGTAATAGACCTAATAAACAATGCAACAGAAATATACAAAGGAAAAGAAAATATAAATGAAATTTTAGAATACTTCAATATTTATTTTTTGAAAAAAGCAAAAGAAGAATATAACAATGCAAGTAAATATGTAAAAGCAATTGAAATTATAGAAGATACCAAAAAAAGACTTGTATACAATAGTAATTATGATATGACGATAGATAACTTATTAATAAATATTTGGGAGGAATTAAATAATTGAAAACAATAGTTGGAATTAGATTTAAAAAACCTGGAAAAATATATTTTTTTGATCCAGGAGATATAGAATTCAAATTAAAAGATTATGCAATTGTTGAAACATCTGTAGGAGAAGAATATGCAGAAGTTGCAATGGCAAATAAACAAATTCCAGAAGAGAGAATAGTTGCACCATTAAGAAAAGTAATAAGAAAAGCTACATATAAAGATAGAAAACATTATGAAGAAAATAAAAGAAAAGAAAAAGAAGCATTTAAAGTTGCAGAAAATAAAATAAAAAAACATAAATTAAAAATGAATTTAACAGATGTTGAATATAAATTTGATAACAGTAAAATTACATTTTATTTTACTTCAGACGGAAGAGTAGATTTTAGAGAACTTGTAAAAGATTTAGCAGCTATATATAAAACAAGAATAGAATTGAGACAAATTGGAGTTAGAGACGAAGTACGTAGAATAGGTGGAAACGGTGTTTGTGGTAGAGAACTTTGTTGTTGTTCATTTTTAAATAATTTTGATGCAGTTTCTATAAAAATGGCAAAAGAACAAAATTTATCATTAAATCCATCAAAAATATCTGGAAATTGTGGTAGACTAATGTGTTGTTTAAAATATGAACAAGAAGCATATGAAGAAAAACTTGATAGAATGCCAAAAATAGGAGCAATTGTAAAAACAGGAGATGGAGAAGGAACAGTAGATAGCATAGAAACATTAAAAGAAATTGTAAGAGTAAAATTAGAAGACAAGGAAGATGGATATTACTTTAAAAAATATAAAGCATCAGATATTAAAATAATAAAAAATATTGAAAAAGAAGAAATGAATGAAGAAGAAAAAGCAAACTTAAAAGAACTAGAGGAAATAGAAAAACTATCAAAGGAAGAAAATTAAAAAAGAGAAAGAAGGTGAAAAAATGGCATATAAAATTACAGAAAAATGTATAAAATGTGGAGCATGTGCAAACGAATGCCCAGTAGCATGTATAACAGAAGGAGAAGAAACATACGTAATAGACAAAACAGCATGTATATCATGCGGAACATGTGCAGGAGTATGTCCTGTAGAAGCACCAATCGAGGAATAATTATTTTAGGTAGAAAAAATAAAAATACTAGAGTGTGTCAGACTCTAGTATTTTTTGCTATGTATATAAAATTTAAAATAATGTTGAAAAAAGACATATAATGATATATAATACACAAAATGCAAATAGCATTTTAGTAGCAACTGTAGGAATAATTATTTTTAGCAGGAGGTATAACAAATGAAATATAAAGTATTAGCATCAACAAAACCAGAGTATGAACTTCCAATTAATGAGGCAAGAACTTTCTCAGGCAAAATGGCAGGTATTTGTTACATGCCAGATACTGTTGAAACTTTGTTTTCTGAACCAGAAGAGAAAAGCAATAAAAGAGCAAGTGGAACAGAAAAAAGTGGACACCACAGTGTATTTGGACATGTTAAATACAACTTTGCTTTTGAAGGAGTTCCTAAAATTATGGCAATGATTTTAAATAATGAAAAGGAATATGATACTTCTGAAAAATCAGCCAGATACACAAAAATGGAACCTTCAGAAGAAGAAAAAGCTTTATATGAAAAGTGGATTAAAATTTTCGAAAAGGAAATTTTAAAAAAATACTCAAAAATGGATGAGAAAAAAGCTCATAAGCTCGCGATGGAAAATGCAAGATACTTAATTAGTGTATTCACTCCAGCAACAACAATGGGGTATACTACTAGCTTAAGGCAGATGAATTACCTTGTTCATTGGGCAAAAGATTATGTGGAAAATGCAGAAGAGACAGATTTTAATAAGTTATTGAAACCGGTACTAGTTGAATTTTCTACAATGATGAGTAAGTATTGTCAGGAAAAAATGCCAGATGGTAAAAGTCGTACATTTTCTCTTTTTTCTAATGTAGAACGTAAAGAAGAATGGGGAGAAAACTATTGTTGTAACTATTTAGCAACTTTTGCACAGGTAGCACAAGCACAAAGACATCGTACAATTTCATATGAAATAGCAGTTCCAAGTATTGAAAAAGCAGACTTCTTTGTACCTCCAATTATTAAAAATACTGAGTTGGAGAAAGAGTGGTTTAAAGATATTAAATCTTTAGCATACAGATATCCACAAGGAATGTTGGTAAGAGTAAATGAAAGAGGAACTGTAGAGAATTTTGTGCTTAAATGCAAAGAGCGTTTATGTGGTTGTGCACAATTAGAAATTGCAATGCAAACACAGGAAACGATGACTAAATACTTGAAAAATACTAAAGAAACCAATAAAAGAGTATATGAATATTTATTACCATATTCAAAAGGTGCAAGATGCACATTTCCAGATTATAAATGTCCTAAAAAATGCGATTGGGGACCAAAAGGAGCTTTTGAAAGATTAGTATAAAATAAAATCATATGCATAACAAAAGGCACGCAATTCTTGAATTTGTTGAATTGTGTGCTTCTTTTTGGTAGACGGATGCCTTAAGTCAGCCCGAAGGAATAAAATAACAAATTAATCTAAGATATATAATTATAATGAAATTATTGTCAAACGATGTATGGGTCGGCGTACCTAAAGGTATAACGGATTTGTAATCTCACATACGTTCGAACAACTCCGAAATGCCCGACGACCAATTAAAAAATAACTAATGATAAATTAAAATATCATTTCAAAAGTTGTAGGGGCGGACGCCTTAAGTATGCCCGAAAAAAATATGTATTACAATTTAATTGATTTGCATAAAAAAATTTTAAAAGTAAAAAATAAAAAACAGGAGTTGATAAAAATGATTAAATATGTAAATTCACAAGAGTGTGAAAATGAAATAAAAAATAATGAAATAGTTATAGTAGATTTTTTTGCGACTTGGTGTGGACCATGTCAAATAATAGCAAAAGAATTAGAAAAAATAGAAAATGAATACAATATTCTAAAAATTAATATAGATGAAAATCGTGATTTTGCAATAGATAAAGGAATTGAGGTAGTGCCAACCATATTTATATACAGAAATGGAAAAAAAGCAAAAGAATTGGAAGGGTATAAAACAGCAGAAGAATTAAAGCAAGAAATACAAAATATATAAGAGGTATGAATATGAAAGGTTATATATATAATCCAGATAGAGAATATACAGATAAAATATTAAATGGAATTTATAAAAAAGATGGACATTGTCCTTGCAGACTAGAAATGAATGAAACTACACTTTGTCCTTGTGATGACTTTATAAATAAGAAAATATGCAAATGTAATTTATTTGTGAAAAAAGTTGAAAATTAAATAAGGTATGTTATAATAATCAAAATAATAAATGGAGGTATAATTATGGAATTAAAAGGAACAAAAACAGAAAAAAATTTAAAGGAAGCATTTGCTGGAGAATCTCAAGCAAGAAATAAATATACATATTATGCAAGTAAAGCTAAAAAAGAAGGATATGAACAAATAGCAGAATTATTTTTAGAAACAGCAAATAATGAAAAAGAGCATGCAAAAATATGGTTTAAATTATTACACAATGGAGAAATACCAACAACAACAGATAATTTAAAAGATGCATCAGAAGGAGAAAATTTTGAATGGACAGATATGTATGATAGAATGGCAAAAGAAGCAAAAGAAGAAGGATTTGACCATATAGCATACTTATTTGAAGCAGTAGGAAAAATAGAAAAAGAACATGAAGCAAGATACAAAAAATTATTAGAAAATGTAGAAGATGGGTTAGTATTTAGCAAAGATGGAGAAAAAATATGGAAATGCAGAAACTGCGGTCATATAGTTATAGGAAAAAATGCACCTGAAATATGTCCTGTATGTAGCCATCCAAAAGCATATTTTGAAATAAAAGCAGAAAATTATTAAAAATATTATATAAGTTAAAGACAATCATTTGATTGTCTTTTTGTATTATAGTAAAGTTCTATTTTTGATGTAGGGGCGGACGCCTTAAGTCTGCCCACATGGAGATTCTCTTTTTCATCAATACATATATAAAAAATTAATTTTTATTTCACACTTCGACAAATTATTCATAAATTAAGTGCTATAATATTTGATGCTTGTTCAATAAGGAGGAAAAGAAATGAAAAATTTTAAGAAAGATTTACAATATTGTACTAAAAAAAATACTGATGAATTAATATGTTCTGAAGTATCAAAAAAATTGAAAAAAATGTGTATTGA
Source organism: uncultured Clostridium sp. (assembly GCA_905200315.1). The sequence continues at coordinate 9,964 of CAJKKA010000019.1, read as the reverse complement.
TTTAGAAGAAGAAAAAAATGATGATAATGAAGAAGTAATAAACGAAGAAAAAAATCAAATAAAAGACAGAATGAGAAAAATTAAATGGGTATTTATAAATTTTGACAAATGCATGGAATTTATTGAACCTAAAAGTGTATTTAGCAATTTTCAAATTCAAAAAAGAAATGATAATGAGATGGATGAAAAAATTTTATTATCTACAGAAGAATGCTTAAAAGAATTGTATGTTAATATTAAAGAAGATAATGAAAAAGAACAAGTATTAAGCAGAATAAAGGGATTAAAAAATTTGATGAAAGATTTTGATGGAAATATGCTAAAAATACAAAGAATGGAAATGCAACAAACAAAATTAGGATATCTAGCTTTAGCAGAAGGAAGATAAAAAAAAACATATAAATTTTATTATTAATTTAATAAATTTATATGTTTTTTTATTATTTTTTATAAATTTTGGCATAATAAATTTAGAGGTGAAAATTTTGATATATACAGTTACTTTTAATCCTGCAATCGACTATGTTTTAAAAGCAAATAGTTTTGAAAAAAATAAAATTAATAAATCGGAAAATGAAAAGATATTTCCAGGTGGAAAAGGGATAAACGTTTCAATTGTTTTAAAAAATTTAGAAATAGAAAGCATGGCTTTAGGTTTTATTGCAGGTTTTACAGGCAATAAAATTGAAGAGATGATTAATGAATTAGGTGTAAAAACTGAATTTATTAATCTAAAAAACGGAAATTCTCGTATAAATATAAAAATAGATTCAGATAATAAAGAAACAGCAATAAATTGTAGTGGACCAAAGATAGAAAATGAAGAGTTAAGAGCATTAATAGAAAAATTAGAAATGCTAAAAGATGATGATATTTTAGTATTAGCTGGAAGTATACCAAATGGAATAGAAAATAATATATATGAAATAATATGTGAAAGGTTAAGAGATAAAAAAATAAAGGTAATAGTAGATGCCACAAGCAAATTATTAACAAATGTTTTAAAATACAAACCTTATTTAATAAAACCAAATGATGAAGAATTAAGTGAAATTTTTAATGTAGAAATAAAAGATGAAAATGATGCTTATATATATGCTAAAAAATTGCAAGAACAAGGTGCACAAAATGTAGTTGTTTCTTTAGGGGCAAAAGGAGCATTAATGATAGATTCGGAAAAAAATAAACACTTTATAAAAGCACCTAAAGGAGAAAGAATAAATACAGTAGGTTCAGGAGATTCGATGGTTGCAGGAATAATTGCAGGATTTATTCAAGATAAAACCTATGAAGAAATATTAAAATTAGGAGTTGCATGTGGAAGTGCAACTGCTTGTTCAAAATTTTTAGCTGAAAAATCAGAAATACAAAAATTTTATGAAATGATAAAAAATTAATAAGGAGATAAGTTATGAAAATTACAGATTTATTAGATGAGAGCTCTATAATACTCAATTTGGAAGCTTCTTCAAAAGAAGATGCATTAAATAAAGTAATAAACTTAATGAATGAAACTGGAAATTTAAATAATAAAGAAGAGTATGCAGAGCTAGTTTTTAATAGAGAAAAAGAAGGAACAACAGGTGTTGGCGATGGAATTGCAATACCACATGGAAAAGGAAAAAGTGTAAAAACAGCAAAGCTCGTTGCCGCAGTTGTACCAAATGGAGTAAACTTTAATTCTTTAGATGGAGAAGATGTTAAATTAATTTTTTTAATTGCAGCTCCAGAAGGCAACAATAATCTACATTTAGAGGTATTAAGTACATTAAGCACACTATTAATGAATAAAGAATTTAAAGAAAAATTAATAAATAGTAAAAGTAATAAAGAATTTTTAAGAGTAATAAATGAAGCAGAAGAAGAAAAGAAATTAGAAAATAAAGAAAAACAAAGTGATAATGGTTATGAATTATTAGCAATTACAGCATGCACAACAGGTATTGCTCACACATATATGGCAGCTGAAAGCTTAGAAAATAAAGGAAAAGAAATAGGTCATAGTATAAAAGTTGAAACACAAGGTCAAACAGGTACAAAAAATAAACTAACAAAAGAAGAAATAGAAAATGCAAAAGCAATAATTATTGCATCAGACATAAAAATAGATTTACAAAGATTTGATGGCAAAAAGATATTAAGAGTAAAAGTATCTGAAGCTATTAAAGAACCAAAAAAACTAATAGAAAAGGCACTAACGGAAGAATTACCAGTACATCACGAAAATAATAAAAATATTGAAGAAGAAACAGAAACAAAATTTGGAGGAAATATATATAAACATTTAATGAGTGGTGTTACACATATGCTACCATTTGTTGTTGGTGGAGGTATTCTAATTGCAATTTCATTCTTATTAGATGATTATTCAATTAACCCAGCAAATTTTGGTATGAATACTCCAATAGCTGCCTTATTTAAAACAATAGGTGGATTTGCCTTTAACTTTATGCTTACAATTTTAGCAGGTTATATTGCCTATAGTATAGCAGATAGACCTGGTTTAGCAGTAGGTTTTGTTGGTGGAGCAATAGCTATAAATGGTACAACCTTTAGTTCACTTACAAATCCAGATATAACACTTGTAAGCTCAGGATTTTTAGGAGCTTTACTCGCAGGTTTTATTGGTGGATACATTGTAATTTTATTAAGAAAACTATTTAACTTTTTACCAAAAAGTTTAGAAGGAATGAAGCCAATTTTAATTTATCCTGTTTTAGGAATTTTCTTAATGGGTGTAATAATGATATTTATAAATCCATTTGTAGGAAAAATAAATACAGGGTTAAATAGCTTTTTAGAGTCTATGAGTGGAACAAATAAAGTAATACTTGGAATGATTCTTGGTGGTATGATGAGTATAGATTTAGGAGGACCATTTAATAAAGCTGCATACACTTTTGGAACGGGAATGTTAGCTTCTAGGCAATACGACATAATGGCTGCAGTTATGGCAGGAGGAATGGTAGCACCACTTGCAATAGCAATATTAGCAACATTTTTTAAGAAAAAATTACCCAAAAAAGAAAGACAATCAGCTTTGCTAAATTATATTATGGGAGCGGCATTTATTACAGAAGGAGCAATTCCATTTGCCTCAAGTGACCCAGTAAGAGTTTTAGTAAGCTCAATTATAGGCTCAGCAATTGCAGGTGGATTATCAATGTTTTTTGGGTGCACACTAATGGCACCACATGGAGGAATATTTGTAATTCCAGTTGTAGGAAATCCTTTAATGTATATAGTTTCAATAGTTGTTGGATCTATAGTTGCAGCATTAATAATGGCAGCTTGGAAGAATAATGTATGGGAAGAATAGGTGATAAAATGATTAAAAAAAATGTAAAAATAACAAGTAATGAAGGGTTGCATGCAAGACCAGCAACCGAAATTTCAAAAATTGCTAATAAATATAATTGTGATGTAAATATAAAAGCAAACAATAAAATTATAAATGCAAAAATGCCTTTAATGATAATGAGTTTAGGAATTACTCAAAATACAAATGTTGAAATATTATGTAATGGAGAAAATGAAGAAAAGGCAATGGAGGAAATAACTAGAATAATTGAATAACATTAACTATAAATAAAATTATGTCAGATGTTGAATTTTTATATTTTTTTGAAAGGAGAAAATTAATGCTACAGGGAAAAGGTGTATCTGAGGGGATTGCGTTTGGATATGTTAAAATTATAAAAAAAGATGATATTCAAATAAGTAATTATAAAATTCATGATGTAGAAAATGAACTTAAAAATTTTAAATTTGCTCTTGAAAAGTTGAAAGATGAAATAGAAGAAATATCAGAAAATTTAACAGGTACAGAACAAGAAATAATGAAAGCATATAGCTTAATATTGGAAGATCCAACATTAACTAATGAAACCTTAAGATTAATTAAAGAGGAAAAATATAACAGTGTATATGCAACAGAAAAAGGATTTAACACAGTTGCAAATATGTTTAAAGCTATAGATGATAAATATTTATCTGAACGTGCAGATGATATTCTAGATATGAAAAATAAACTTTTAGAAAAACTTACTAATACAAAAAAAATAGATTTAAGTACCTTGCCAGAAAATACAATATTAGTTGCAAAAGAACTTTCTACATCTGATACTGCAAATATCAATTTAGCTAATTTAAATGGTATTATATTAGAAACTGGAGGAGAAACTTCTCATGTTGTAATAATGGCAAGAAACCATGAAATTCCTACAATAATGAGTATAGAAAATGCTTCAGAAATATTAAAAGAAAAAGAATATGTTGCAATAAATGGAAAAACAGGCGAAGTGCATAATTCTCCAAGCAAAGAAGAAATTAAAAACTTAAAGAATATGGCAGTTGAATTTGAAAATAATAAAAATGAATTAAATAAATTTTTAGATAGAGATGCAGTAACATTGGATAACCATAAGGTAGAAGTAGTATGCAATATTGGAACAACAGAAGATTTAGATTTAGTTGAAGAGGTTAATTCTAAAGGAATAGGTTTGCTTAGAAGTGAATTTTTATATATGAAAACAAAAAATGTACCAACAGAAGAACAACAATTTATCGCATATAAAAGAGTAGCAGAAACAATGAAAAAGAATTTAAGTATAATAAGAACTTTAGATATTGGTGGAGATAAAGATATAAAGGGAATAGAACTAAAGAAAGAGGAAAACCCATTTTTAGGTTATAGAGCAATACGAATTTGTTTAGAAGATATACCATTATTTAAAGCTCAACTAAGAGCAATTTTAAGAGCTAGTATGTATGGAAATTTAGCAATAATGCTTCCAATGATTTCTTCAATAGAAGAATTAAGAAAAGCAAAACAAATAATAGAGGAAACCAAAAAAGAATTAGAACAAGAACATATAAAATTTAATAATGATATTAAAGTAGGAATAATGGTAGAAGTTCCCTCTGTTGCAGTTAATGCAGAAATGTATGCAAAGGAATGTGACTTTTTTAGCATTGGCACAAACGATTTAATACAATATACGTTAGCAGCAGAAAGAGGAAATGATAATGTTGCTAAATTATATAATAAATTTAATTCATCTATAATAAAGCTTATAAAAAATACAATAGATGCAGCTCATAAGCATAATATTTTTTGTGGAGTTTGTGGGGAAGCAGCTGGAGATGAAAGATATATACCATTACTTTTGGGACTTGGATTAGATGAATTTTCAATGAATCCAAGAAAAATATTAAAAGCTAAAAAAATTATATGTAATCTAAAATATGAAAAATGTAAAGAATTATCTGAAAAGATATTAAATTTACCAACTGCAAAGGAAATAGAAAAAGAATGCACAAATTTTATAATATAAAATAATTGAGTCAAACAATGTAGGGGTCGGCGTCCCCGACGACCCGTTGAGATTTTATAAAAAAATTAAAGAATATTTATAAAATAATATGTCAAACAATGTAGGGGCGGACGTCTCTGTCCGACCGCAATAAAAAATTTATAATATAATAAAAACATAATTATAATGAAATTTATTCAATTACTCGGCGAAATTATGTATTAAAAAAATTTTAAAATTGTAATAATGTAGCGGCGGTCATTGACCGCCATAAGATTATAAAAATAAGATATCATAATCTGAAAATAATTAAAAATAAATATTTCTCGGCTCAATACGTTCGTTATAGCTTCTAATAGAAATTCAAACGAGCCTCTCGCAAAACGCGCCCTCATTTAAATTTAATAAGAAGCTATACACTCACTCCAATCACATTCGAAATATTGATTTTTAATTATTGTTCAGATTTTATAAAAAAATTAATGTCAAACGTTGTAGGGGTCGGCGTCCCCGACGACCCGCAATATAAAATTTGTGATATAAGCCAAAATAATAAATTAATCATAAATAAAAAAACATAATTATAATGAAATTTATTCAATTACTCGGCGGCATTACGTATTAAAAGAAATTATAAATACGAATATTTACATCAAACAATCAATTATTTGAAATTCAAACTAATTTGTTATAAAATAGGAAAAAACAAATTTAGGAGGAAATGAAATGAAGTATGAAAAATCTTGTGGAGCTATTGTAATAGAAGATGGAAAGGTTCTTTTAGTTAAACATAATGCTGGGCATTGGGATTTCCCAAAAGGTCATGTTGAAGAAGGAGAAACAGAGTTTGAAACAGCAATAAGAGAGGTTAAGGAAGAAACTAATATAGATATAAAAATTGAAAAAGAAAATAGATATATATCAGAATATAGTCCAAAAGAAGATGTGATGAAAACAGTAATATATTTTCTTGGAGAAAAAATTGGAGGAGAAGATAAGCCTCAAATAGAAGAAGTAAGCGATGTGGAATGGGTAGATGTAAATAAAGCAGTAGAAAGAATAACTCATCAAAGATCAAAAGATATAATGATGCAAGTTATAAAAGATATGAATTTATAGAATATACATAGAGCAAATGTCGAAATTATTGATAAAGATTTAATGAAATAAACAAAAATTATGTAATTAAAAAAAACCCCTAATTATTTATTAAATAATTAGGGGTTTTTTGTATTATAGCATATTACTTTTTTTATTTTTCTAAGCTATTTTCTTGTTCCTGAGTTTTTTGTTGTTCAAGTGATACGTGTTTGGATTCTGTTAAATTAAAACCTTGAAAATTTCCTTTTTTACAATCAATGTATACAATTGATTTTCTTGGATCTCCATCTATATTTTGAATATTTGCCTCTTTTTGTTTAGTATGACCAACAACAACTAGAAAATCTTTTGGCCAAGAAAGAGGTGCAAAGTGTGTGTTTTTATCATGTTCTCTATACCACATACAGTTATTAAAACGGTTTAGTTTATCTTGTTCTTCAGGTGTAGGTTGTGGTTTTGTTTGAATATTATAAGCTTTTTCCATATTAAAATTCTTATCTTCATTGTATAATTTTGAATCAAATACGGCATGTGCAAGTGCATAATTAATATTATTTTCAGAAGCTAATGTTTGGATAGGCTGTTTTCCAAGCCAATCGGTTAATTCTTGCTTTGATATTCTGTTATGCAATTTTCCACTTTTTATGGCTGAGTCAACAACAAAATCAAAATTTTCCAAAGCATCTATAGTAGATTTTCCACCATTAAATTCTAAATGTTTAAGAGCATTGTTATAAATCCCAGTGTAAGGTGTGTTTTTAGATTTTAGATAATTATATGTAAAAATGTCATGGTTTCCAGGTAAATATTGAACTTTACCAGAGTCCGATAATTCTTTTATTTCAAGTAGAATATCAATTCCATAAGCACCTCTATCCATTGCATCGCCTTCAATTATAAATTTTGTATTTGGATATTTTTGCAAGTGTTCTCTTATTGTGTTCCATCTATTCATATCACCATGTAAGTCACTAATTACAATTGTTTGAGGCTTATAAATATCACCTTTTGGTACAAAAGATTTTTTTGTATCTTGTATTTTAGTAGATGTAGCCATATCAATATTTTGAGATATATTAGGTGTAGCTTTTTGTACAGGAATATCTTTATATTGTGAATTAAATCTTTTTGTTTTTATTTGGTTAACAATTTTATTAACAAAAGGAATTTTCATAAAAATATTTTCTTTCGTTTTTATTGGTAAATTGCTAGTTTGGTTTATTTCAGGCAAAAGTTCTGTAAATTTTGCATTTTGAGATTTAGTTAAATAATTTGTACCAGCTACATCTATTATCATATTAACTAAATCTTGATTAACAGGTTTGTTTTTTTTGATACTTTTATTAATTGTTTTTAATGCCTTATCAACTGTTTTATGTTTAGTTTTTAATAACTCATTAACATTATCGAAGATATTTTGAAATCTATTTTGTTCATCACTAGAAAGTAAATTGCGATTGCTTAAAATATACTGAACAGTTGCTTTATCTGGTAAAACATTGTTATTTAAATTTATTTCCATTGCATCTAAAAATGGTTTGAATTGACTCATGGGCATAATCTCCTCTTTCGTTAATCTAAAAATATTATACACTAAAATAAATAAAAATCTATAGAAATATTAATTTTTTTCGTAAAATTTTCCTTGCCATAAATTTTCGTCTATCATTTTTTTATTAAATCTATTTAAAATCCATTTCTTATGCGAGTTCCAGCTAGGTGCAACTAAAATATCTTTTGGTGCATCTCCAGATATTCTATGAATTACAATTTGGGGTGAAATATGAGTAATTATATAACATAAACATTCCAAATAGTATTCTAAAGAAATAGGAGAATAATTTCCTTCTTTGTATAATTTATATAATTGTGTATGTTCAACAACATAAGTAGAATGAATTTTTAGTCCTTGAATACTATGCATATTTATAAATTCTACAGTATTTCTTATATCTTCAAAAGTTTCATTTGGCAGTCCAACCATAATGTGAGATACAACATCAATATTATATTTGTTTAATATTTTAACTGCATTTGTAAAATCTGAATTTGTATAGCATCTATTTATGAATTTTCCAGTTTCTTCGTTTGAAGTTTGAAGTCCAAGTTCTACCCATACATAGTATTTTTTTGAATATGATGAAAGTAATTTTGCGATATCTTCTGTAATACAATCTGGTCTTGTTGCAACAGCTAATGCTACAATTCTTTTATCTATTAAGGCACTATCATATTTTTCTTTTAAATTTTCTATGCTATCGTAGGTATTTGTGTAGTTTTGAAAATATGCAATAAATTTATTTGCACGTTCAGCTTTATAGCTTTTAAAATAATTTTCTGCTTGCTCAGAAATAGAATTATATTTTTTAATATGTTCGCCAGAGCCTTTTTCACTACAAAAAATACAACCATAAGTTGATTTTTTACCATCTCTATTAGGACAAGTAAAACCACCATCAATACATATTTTTAAAACTTTTTCACCAAATTTATTCTTCAAAAATCTATTTAATTTATTATATCTTAACTCATTATCCATAAATACATTATAACATAAAAATGTTTAATAGCTATTGTAAAAATAGATATATTAATATAAAATAATGAAAAACAAAAAAGGAGAAAACTAATGATACAAACAATAGAATTATATTTTTTATTATTTATTACATATAGTGTAATAGGTTGGACAATGGAAGTTGTAGGAAAACTTATTGAATTAAAAAGATTTGTTAATAGAGGTTTTCTAATTGGACCTTGTTGCTCAATTTATGGATTTGGAGGAATTTTAATTACTCTGCTATTACAGTATTTTACAGCTAATCCAGTAGTTCTATTTTTTATGGCAATTTTAGTATGTGGTGTATTAGAGTATTTAACAAGCTATTTTATGGAGAAATTATTTAATGCAAGATGGTGGGATTATAGTCAAAGAAAATACAATATAAATGGTAGAGTATGCTTAAATACAATTATTCCATTTGGAATTTTAGGTTGCCTAATTATGTATGTATTAAACCCATTCTTTTTAGGTTTATATGAAAAGATTCCAACATTATATTTACATATTGTATCTGGAGTTATACTTGGAATATATGTAATAGATAATATTATTTCATTAACTGTTGTATTGAACATTAGAAAAACAACAAAAGCTGTAAATAATGAAAACAAAGAAGACAACACAGAAGAAATAACTAAAAAGGTTAAAGAAATTATTCTTGGTAAATCTTCTGCTCTTAATAGAAGATTGGTAGATGCATACCCTGCAATTAGATTTATAAAAATAAAAATTAAGCAAAAAACGAAAAAAATAAAAAAAGAAGTAGAAAATACAACTAGAGAAATAAAAGAAAATATAGAAGACACAAAAAATAATATAAAAGATAGCATTGAAGAAACCAAGGAAAATTTTAAAAGATTAGGAAAGAAGGATGAAAATGAGTAATTTAGAATGGAATTTAGAAGATATTTTTCATAATAAAGAAGAGTTTGAGAATGCAAAGAATGAGTTAGAAAACAAAATAAAAACAGTTGAAAGTTATAAG
>CAJKKA010000018.1 GCA_905200315.1 uncultured Clostridium sp. | reverse complement strand
AAAATTTTTAATGTTTATGATATTAAATTAAAAAACTAGGAGTAAATTTATGAAAGAAATAATAATAGCTTCAGGAAATAAAGGAAAAATAAGAGAAACTCAAGAAATTTTAAATGAATATAAAGTTATATCAATGAATGAACTAGGAATTGATATAGATGTTGAAGAGGATAAAAATACATTTGAAGGAAATGCAATAAAAAAAGCACAAACTATAGCAAAGAAAATAGGCGGAAAAATGTGTATTGCAGATGATTCTGGTATTGAAATAGAGTTTTTGGATGGATTTCCAGGTGTGGTAACTAAAAGATGGCATAGTGGTACAGATAGAGAAAGAAATTTAGCAATAATTGAGAAATTAAAAGGTGTTCCAAAGGAAAAAAGAAAAATAACTTTTACAACTGCAATTGCATTATCAAATGGCGAAACTACAATTTGCGAAAAAGGTATAATAGATGGTTTTGTTGCCGAAAAGCCTATTCGGAGATAATGGATTTGGCTTTGATGAGATATTTGAATTATCAAACGGAAAAACTTTAGCAGAATTATCACAAGAAGAAAAAAATAAAATAAGTGCAAGAAGAATTGCATTAGAAAAAATAAAAAACAACATAATAAATACAAAATAGGAAAATTAAATAGAAAAATATATATAATTAATTTTAGTGTTAATAAAAGCTCTCTCGTGTAGAGAGAGCTTTGCGTTTATAAACGAATTAACCACATTTAAATGTGCAACATTAGATGTAATTATATTATATGCAAATAAGGAAATATTATTACAAAAAGCAAAGACTAGGTTAAACCTAGTCTTTGAAAAACAACTTCCACATCTTTCGATGTGCAACTCTAAATGTAAATTAATTATAGTATATTGTTCGGCGGAAGTCAATATTTTTCAAGAATTATTCTTCAAAAATATAATATCTCTTTAATGAAGTTAAAATATTATTATAATCATTTTGTGATAGATGTGCAATTTTTTTGTTTTGAAAAAAAGGTTCCCTTAATCTTTTATAGCTAAAATTAGCCATAGATTCTAATTTTGCAGTACTACAAGGTAGGCAATTAATATCACAGTGAAAATAATATTTATCTTTGTAACATTTGCTACTTAAAGGAATTACTGTCCACATTTTCTTATCAGCAGAAGAACGCCATAATATAGCAGGTCGTAATTTTCTTAATTCTGAACCAACATTTTGTCCAAAATCGACCCAGCATATAGAGCCAGGTTTTAGAATAGAGATTTCTGTATTATTGACATTTAATAATAATTTATCATAACACCATTTTAAATATTTTATATTATCAATGTTTTTATAATTAATTTCTCTACTTATTTTTTGAATTAAAGATTCTTTTAAAAGACTTAAAACATTTGAAAAATCTTTATTATTCAATTTTAAAAAATTGCCTTTAACATAAACTAATCCGTTTTATATTTCTTTTGGTATATTCTTGTAAATCGTTTATATCAATAAATCTATTTATCGATTCTATATATGTTAAATTATGAGATTCAGTAGCATAAACTGTTAGTCCAACATAATGATTTTCAGATATATTATATATAATTAAAATATGTTTTTTTTTATTATTTTCAACAACTTCATAAATATTTTGAGAATATATTTTCAAAGATAAACCTCCACAAATGATATTTTATATTTTTGTTTTACTAAGAAACACTATCGCAATAATACTATATTTTAATATAAAAAGCAATACATTTGTTCACTAAAAAGTGCTAATAAAATAATAAAATCTCAAAATTAGATAAAAAGCATAAAATATAGTATGACTATTAATTTACTAGTCATAGGAGAGGTGAAAATTTTTATGAAAAAAATTATAAGTATGTGTCTTATAATTCCAGTTTTCTTCAGTATTTTATGCTTTCTTTGTGTATCAAAAGCTGAAACTGCTCCGATTTATGATGCAACATATAATAACAATGCAGGAGCTTTTTATGCAAATGGTACACCAATTACAATTGATAAAGATTCAAGTAATAATACTGTAGTTTATTGGGATGGAGGTAGTCAAGTTGTTCCAAGTACTGTTACAATCTTTGGTGGAGGAACAAATGGAACTTCATATGAAAGTTCAAATATCACAATGGAAAACGGTACAGTTTCTTTAATTTATGGTGGAGGAATTTCTTTAAATGAAAATGAACCATCTATCGTAAAAAATGCAAATGTTACTGTGAACAATGGAACTATATTAACCACTCTAATGGGCGGAGGAATTATTTATACAAATGTAGAAAATACAAATATTACAATTAATGGTGGAACTGTGGCAGCTGTTGTTGGTGGAGGAGCAGCAAGTGCTAAAATTTCTGGTGTTAGTTATTCAGCTGGAAAAGAGGGAGATTTAATAAATTCTAAAAACAGAACAACTAATACAAATGTAGTAATTAATAATGGGATAATAGATATGGTACCTTCAAATTATGGATTAGTTTTTGGAGGAGGTCAGGGACTTTCTTATGTAGAAAATGCTAATTTAATAATAAACGGTGGAGATTTATCTAAAGCATACGTAACAGCAGGTGGTTCAAATGGATATACAGAAAATGGAAAAATAAAAATAACAAATGGTTCAATAAATGTATTGCAAACTACAAATAGAGGTATAGTAAATACTGCTACTGTTAAAGTTACAGGAGGAAACATTATAAATGCATATGTAGGAGGAGAAACAGATCCATCAGTTACAGGTGTAATTAACAAAGCTGAATTTGATGTTCTAGGAGGAAAAGTAACAAACTTAAATACTGGAACATCTGGAGGAACACCAATAGAAGTAGAACAAGATAAATTTAAAGTTGTATCTATAGAAAATACAGTTGAAAATAATACTGCTGGACCAAAGGCTGCAAGTATAACTTATGAATTTGGAATTGTGCCAAATGAAATGTTACTAAATATAAATAAAAAAGAAAAACTTGAAATTGAAATAAAAACAACACCAGCTGGTTATGAATATGTATTTGATACAAAGAATATAAAATGGGAGTCAAGTGATGAACAAATTGCTAATGTCGATGAAGATGGATTTGTAATTGGAAATAAAGAAGGTACAGCAATAATTACTGCAAAACATCTAAAACAAGAAGATACTGTAAAAATAGATGTAGCAAATATTACAAATGTTTTTATGTGGATTTTAATAATAGTATCTATTGCACTTTTTATATTAATAATATATCTAATATTTAATTTTATTTAAATTTATTAGACTTGTAAGTCAGTATACAACACAAATTAAAAAAACTATGGTACAATTTGGCCATAGTTTTTTTAAGGAGATTTTAAATATGAGGTATAGTAACAATTTGTATCATGCGCAAGAATTTAATAACATAAAGGAAATAATTTATAACTCTGTAGAGCAGTATTCAAAAAATATTGCTTTTGTAATAAAACATACAGAAAATAAAAAAGTAGAATATGAAAACATTACATATAAACAATTATTAGAAGATATAAATAAATTAGGAACTGCAGTATATAGTTTAGGTTTTAAAGGAAAAAGAATTGCTGTTATAGGCAGAAATAGCTATGAATGGGCTATTGCTCATTTGTCTAATTTGTTAGGTGGAAATGTTTCAGTTCCTTTAGATAAAGATTTGCAATATGATGAGCTTGAAAATTCTTTAATTAGAAGTAAAGCAGATATGATTTTCTTTGATAAAAAATATGAAGAAAAAATAAGTCAAATAAAAGAAAAAAATAACACAAACCTTAAAGAGTATGTTTGCTTTGAAGAAGCGGAGGGCTTTAAAAATATCAGTGAATTATTAAAAATAGGCAATAAAAAAATAAATAGTGGAAAAACAGATTTTATAAATGCTAAAATAGATGAAAACAAAATGGCAATTTTATTATTTACATCTGGAACAACATCAAAATCTAAAGCAGTAATGCTTTCTCAAAAAAACATTGCTTCAAATGTATATGCAATGCAATGTGTAGAAGCAATTTACAGTACAGATACAAATATTGCATTTTTACCATTTCATCATATATTTGGTTCAACATGTATGGTAGTAATGCTTGCATATGGTGTAAGAACAGTATTTCCAGATGGCTTAAGATATATAAAGAAAAACTTAAATGAATACGGAGTTTCTGTTTTTGTTGGTGTACCAGTTTTAGTAGAAGCAATATACAAAACAATTATGAAAGAAGTTCAAAAGCAAGGAAAAACAAAACTTATAAATATTGCAACAAAAATAAGTAACTTTTTATTAAAATTACATATAGATATTAGAAGAATTCTATTTAAATCTATTATAAATGAATTAGGTGGAAAACTAAGATTCGTAATCTCTGGAGGAGCTCCTGCAGATAGCAAAATAGCTAAAGGATTTAACGACTTGGGTATAGAAGTAGTTCAAGGGTACGGTTTAACAGAAACATCTCCAGTTATAGCAGCGGAGAACAAGAGATGTATGAAAGCAGGAACTGTTGGAATACCAATGCTAAATGTAAAATTAGAAATAGAAAATCCAGATGAAAACGGAATAGGGGAAATACGTGTAAAAGGTCCAAATGTTATGCTTGGTTATTATGAAAACGAAGAAGCTACAAAAGAAGTATTAAAAGATGGATGGTTCTATACAGGAGACTTAGGATATTTAGATAAAAATGGATGTTTAGCAATAACAGGAAGAAGTAAAAACCTAATAGTACTAAAAAATGGTAAAAAAGTATTTCCAGAAGAATTAGAAACATTAGTAAATAGGTTAGAATTAGTAGAAGAGTGTATGGTATATGGAATGCCAGATGAAAAAGATAAGAATGATGTGAAATTATCTATAAAAGTTGTATACAATAGAGAAATTGTTAAAGAAAAATACAGTGATAAAACAGAAGAAGAACTATATAAAATTATTTGGAACGAAATAAAAGAAATAAATAAAACTTTGCCACGATACAAATATATAAAAGGAATGATTTTAACAGATGAAGAATTAATAAAAACAACAACTAAAAAAGTGAAAAGACAAGAAGAAATGAAGAAAATTATGGCATAAAATGAAAAAAAGCTCTAATAAAGAGCTTTTTTGTGATTTTTATAATTGTCATTTTAAATTTTTTGATATATAATAAAAAAGATTTATAAAAATAGGTGGTTGAATGAAAGAAGAAAATATAGTTATTGGAATTGAAGGAATGGTAGGAAGCGGAAAAACTTCAATTTGTAGAAAATTATTAGATTATATTCCAAATTCAATTATATTACATGGCGGAAACATATATAGAGCAGTTGTTTATGGAATGATGAATGCTGGAATAGACTTAAAAAATATAAAAAATAAATCAAAAAAATTGGATGTTTTGAATGTAATGCAAAAACTTGGAATAGATATTAAACTAGAAAATAGAGAAACTGTTATATACATAAATAATAAAAAAATTGATGAAGAAGAATTACAATCAGACAAATCTTCAATGGCGGTTTCTGTTGTTAGTAATGTTGCTGATAATGCAAAACTCTACCAATTTGGTAAAGAAATAATAGATGAATATAGAGAAAAATATAATGTAATATTATCTTCAAGAGATATAGTAAAAATGTATCCAAATGTAACATATCATTTCTTTATAACTGCAACTCTAGATGAACGAGTTAGAAGAAAGAGCATACAATATAAAGAAAAGATAGATTTAAAAAAATTAAAAGAAAATATAGAAAAAAGAGATAAACTTCAAGAAGCTTCAGGATATTATAAAATATACGATATAACAAATGTAATAGATGTTACAAACTGTGAAACAATAGAAGAAGGAGCTAAACTTGTTTTAGATAAAATAAGTTTACCACTTAATATTTAAAAATAGTATAGGAGATGCAAAATGGATTTTATAAATGAAAGATTAGTAGAATTTGAAAATTACATAAAAGGAAGAAAGGTTGCAATAATAGGCCTGGGTGTTAGTAACTTGCCTTTAATAGACTATATGAACGAAAAAGGTGCAATAACAA
This sequence comes from uncultured Clostridium sp., assembly GCA_905200315.1. Next base: position 13,615 of record CAJKKA010000018.1, on the reverse strand, counting down.
CAATATTTGATGATAGAACAAAAGAAAAAATAGATAGTAATATTATTAAAAAAATCGAAAATTATAATATGCAAGCATTTTTAGGAGAAAATTCACTTGAGAATCTAAAAGGATTTGATATAATTTTTAGATCTCCAAGTTGTTTACCAACAAAGCCAGAATTAGTTGCGGAGAGCGAAAGAGGAGCAATAGTTACATCTGAAATAGAAATGCTTATGAAAATGTGTCCATGCAAAATAATAGGAGTAACAGGTAGCGATGGAAAAACAACAACAACAACGCTTATTTATAAAATAATTAGTGAAAATGGCTATAAATGTTATGTTGGTGGAAATATAGGAACACCTTTATTTACTAAATTAAACGAAATAACACCGGAAGATGTTGTTGTGTTAGAATTAAGTAGTTTTCAATTAATGGGAATGGACGTAAGCCCAAATGTTGCAGTAATTACAAATATAACTCCAAACCATTTAAACATACATAGTTCATTAGAAGAGTACATAAATGCAAAGAAGAACATTTTTAAATATCAGAGCGAAAATGATTTACTAGTATTAAATTATGATAATGAAGTTACAAATAAATGTGGGGAAGAAGCCATAGGAAAAGTTGTATACTTTACAAGTAAAAACAAAATAGAAGATGGCTGGATGATAGATGATGGCATAATAAAAGAATGTGCAGATAAATTAAGAAAACACATAGCAAATACAAAAGACTTTAAATTGAGAGGAATGCACAATTATGAGAATATATGTGCTGCACTTGCTGCAACAAAACAATTTGTAGATACAAAACAAGCAGTAAAAACAATAATGAATTTTAATGGAGTAGAACATAGATTAGAATTAATAAGAGAAATAGATGGTGTAAAATGGTATAACGATTCTGTTAGTTCAAGTCCAACAAGAACAATAGCAGGTTTAAATTCTTATGATGAAGAAATTATATTAATAGCTGGTGGGTATGATAAAAATTTAGATTATACTCCAATAGCTAAACCTATAGTAGAAAAAGTAAAGGGGCTAATTCTTTTAGGAGATACATCAACAAAAATATTCAATGCGGTAAAAGCTGAATTAGAAAAACAAAATAAAAACATTCCAATATATATGTGTGAAGACTTAAAGCAAACAGTAACAATAGCTAAAAAAATAGCAAAACCAGGTCAAGTAGTGCTATTCTCTCCTGCAAGTGCAAGTTTTGATTTATTCAAAAATTTCGCAGATAGAGGAGAAAAATTCAAAAAACTTGTAAATGAATTATAAAATAGTCACAAAAACAAGCCTTCTTGAATAATATTAAAAAGAAATATTGTTCAAGGAGGTTTTTATGTATAACAGTTATGAAGAATATATGAGAGATGTTTTAGGCTACCCATATAATAGGTCAAATATTATGCAAAATACGTACAATAATACATACAACAATAATTATCAAACACAGGCAGTAGAATCCAATATAAATGAACAAGAATTACAAGAATGTTACCCAGAAATTTACAATATTGTAAAACCAATGGTTAAAACTACGTGCCAAATGTATGCCGGAAGAACAATTACTAAAGAAGTAATTGAAGAAATGACTTTAAAAATTTATAATAGCGTGGAAACAAATGAAAATAGGTCTGTTCATGAGGAAAGAAAATTAAAAAATGGAGATGTTATAAATCCAAATGCAAAACAAGAAAATAGAGAAGATAGACAAAGACCAAATAATTTCCTTTTAAGAGACTTAATAAAAATATTATTACTAAATGAACTTTTAAGACCGGGAGGAAGGCCACCTATGCCACCAAGACCAGGACCTGTTCCACCACCACGTCCACCAATGGGACCAAACAGACCTCCATACAGACCTTTTTAAAATAAAAAAATGAATTTTCAAAATTAAAATATTTTTTCAAAAAATGGTTAAAATAAAAATGTGCAAATTTTTTGAAAAGGTAGGTAATAAAAATGAAAGTTCAAGATTGTATGTGTGGAGATATATGTGTATGTAGTCCAGAAAACACAGTATGTGATTGCTCAAAATTAATGAATGATAGACATGTAGGGTGTATACCAGTATGCGATGCAGAAAATAAAGTAGTTGGTCTAGTTACAGATAGAGATATAATATTAAGATGTATAGCAAGTGGCAAAGATCCAAAAAACACAAAAATAAATGAAATAATGACAAAAAATGTATGTTGTTGTAATCCAGAGCAAGATGTATGTGATGCAGAGCAAGACATGTGTGAAACACAAGTAAGAAGAATACCTGTTGTAGACAATAACAACAAAATAATAGGAATGCTAAGTTTAGGAGATTTAGCTAAAAACAAAAATGTAAGCAAAGAAGATGTAGGAAAAACAGTAGAAGGAATATGCGATTGTGCTACAATAAATATCAAAAATTGCCAATAGACTATTAAATTTTTAATTTAATAATACACTTGTAGTGGCGGTCATTGACCGCCACATTTTATATTAGCAGTATTTAAAAATATAATTACAATTATTATTTCATCTTCAATATATATCAGACACTGTAGGGGCGGAAGCCTCTGTCCGCCTATCAATAAATGATAAAAATATTTTGTTATAAAATTTATGTCTTTGAATAACAATTGTCAAACGTTATAGGGGTCGGCGTCCCCGACGACCAGAAAAAATAACATAAATTTGTAAATTAATTTTCTCGAAATAAATTTTTATAAAAACAAATTTTAAATAATTGACAATAAATTGAACGTGCTATATAATTTCAAAAAAAGGAGGTAATGAATATGGCAGTTTTAGTTACAGGTGGGGCAGGTTTTATAGGAAGTCACACGGCAGTTGAATTATTAAATGCAGGAAAGGAAATAGTAATATTAGACAATTTTTCGAATAGTAAACCACAGTCGTTAGAAGCAATAAAAAAGATTACAGGAAAAGATTTCAAATTTTATGAAATGGATTACTTAGATAGAGAAAAATTAGAAAAAGTGTTTGAAGAAAACAAAATAGATTCTGTATTGAATTTTGCAGGATATAAAGCAGTTGGAGAATCAATAGAAAAACCAATAGAATATTATACAAATAATATCTCAGGTGCGCTTGTATTACTAGATACCATGAGAAAATATGGAGTAAAGAAATTTGTATTTAGTTCATCAGCAACAGTATACGGGGAACCAGAAAAAATACCGCTTACAGAGGACTGCAAAACAGGAGGAACAACAAATCCATATGGTACATCTAAATTATTTATAGAGCAAATATTAAAAGATATATATAATTCAGATAATTCATGGGATATAGCAATACTTAGATATTTCAACCCAGTAGGAGCACATGAAAGTAGTTTAATAGGAGAAGAACCACAAGGAATACCAAATAACTTAATGCCATATGTAGTAAGAGTTGCAGCTGGAAAACTAAAAGAATTATCTGTATTTGGAAATGACTATGATACACCAGACGGAACAGGAGTTAGAGATTATATACATGTTGTAGACTTAGCCAAAGGACATATAAAAGCATTAGAAAAACTAGAAAAAGAAGGTAAAGGATTATTTATATATAACCTAGGAACAGGAAAAGGCTATAGTGTTTTAGATATGGTAAAAGCATTTGAAAAATCAACAGGAAAAAAAGTAGCATATAAAATAGCGCCAAGAAGAGCAGGAGACATAGCAACATGCTACTCAGATCCAACAAAAGCAAAAGAAGAATTAGGTTGGGAAGCAACAAAAACATTAGATGAAATGTGTGAAGACTCATGGAACTTTATAAATAGAGGATAATAAAATTAAATGTAGGGGTCGACGTCTCTGTCGACCCGCTTAAATATAAGATAAATTAAATATAATAATTCCTCAGAACTATTGCAATTTTAGCAAAAATAGTATAAAATAGAAAAAGTTGAAAATAATATTTAAGGAGGAACAAAAATGGCAGAAGTATATTCAGCAGGAGATTTTAGAAATGGAACAACATTTGAAATGGATGGAAACGTATTTAAAGTAGTAGAATTCCAACACGTAAAACCAGGAAAGGGTTCAGCTTTTGTTAGAACAAAATTAAGAAATGTAATAACGGGAGCAGTTATAGAAAAAACATTTAACCCATCAGAAAAATATCCAGGTGCAGAAATAGAAAAGAAAGAAATGCAATATTTATATAATGATGAAAATTTATATTATTTTATGGACAATGAAACATACGAACAAATTCCATTAAATAAAGAACAAATTGGAGATTGTTTAAAATACATAAAAGAAAACATGAATGTTAAAATTTTATCATATAAAGGAAATGTATTTGCAGTTGAACCGCCAATGTTTGTTGAATTAGAAGTTACATATACAGAACCAGGATTTAGTGGAAATACAACAACAACATCTGGAAAACCAGCAACATTAGAAAATGGATTCGAAATTTCAGTTCCATTATTCATAAATATTGGAGATGTAATTAGAATAGATACAAGAACAGGCGAATACATGGAAAGAGTTTAGTTAGAAAGGAAATTTTGTATGTCAAATAAAAAAATTGAAGATCTTATTAAAAACTTAGAACAAAATCTTGAAAGTCAAAAAGACATAGAATATGTAAAAAAAGTACTAGCTGAATTTTTAGAAGAATATCAAACAAATACAGAAAAAAGAATGCAAATTCTTGAAGAAAGTCAAAAAGAATTAGAATTCAAAACAGAAAGAATGCAAGCAATAATAGACAAAATGGAGGATGAATTTTTTGTAGATGAAGACGAAGAAGAAGCATTCAGTTTTGAAATTGCATGTCCATATTGTAACAATGTATTTGAAACAGAATTAAACGAACTAAAAGAAGAAATAACATGCCCAGAATGTAACAACGTTATAGAATTAGACTGGGATTGTGATTGCGAAGAAGACAATTGTTCTGGAGGATGTTCATGTTGTAACCATGGATGCAGCGAAGATGAATACGACGATGACGATGATATGTAAACCAAAAAGTAGACAAATTAAATCTTGTCTACTTTTTTGATTGTAAATATATATAATGTCAACGTCCTTAGGATACAAAAAAATAACATAAGACAAAATAATCAATTAATCTAAAATTTCATCGAGGCTCCCCATTCACGTCCTTCTAACAAAATTCTAAAGAATTTTGAAGAATGCCGGAAAGGTCCCCACTTGCCTCGCGAAATTTGATCTTAATTATTATTTTGTCTTTGAATAAAATTTGTCAAACACTGTAGGGGCGGACGCCTCTGTCCTCCTATCAATAAATCATAAAATTATTTTTATATATAATTCTTGTCTTTGAATAACAATTGTCAAACGTTGTAGGGGTCGGCGTCCTCGACGACCCGAAAAAATAACATAAATTTTTAAATTAATTTTCTCGAAATATATTTTATATTTAAATAAGTATGTTTTATTAACAAAAGTAATTTTTTTAAATAATATATAATAGGTGATTCTATGAAATTATTTAAAGAATTATACGATGATGCTAAAAATATACAAAAAAAAGACCCAGCTGCGAGAAACATATTAGAAGTTATTATTTTATATCAAGGATTTCATGTTTTAGTATACTACAGAATAGCACATTTCTTTTATTACCATCGATTTTATTTTATAGCGAGATTAATATCACAATTAGGAAGGTTTTTAACAGGAATAGAAATTCATCCAGGAGCAAAAATTGGTAGAAGATTATTTATAGATCATGGAATGGGAATTGTAATAGGAGAAACAACAACAATAGGAAATGATTGCACAATTTACCATGGGGTTACTCTTGGAGGAACAGGAAAAGATAAATATAAAAGACATCCAGACTTAGGTAATAATGTAATGGTTGGCTGTGGTGCGAAAGTTTTGGGACCTATAAAAATAGGTAATAATGTAAAAATTGGAAGTAATAGTACAATTTTAAGTAATGTTGAAGATAATAAAACTGTAGTTGGTATATACAAAAAATGAGCCGCAATGCGGCTCACTTTTTTAATCCTCATTTTCTTTAAAATAATCAATAAATTTAAAAACATCATAAATTTCAATCCATAATTTGTAGTCCAAAATTAATTTAACAGGTTCATAATTCTTTATTTGGTTTGAGTTAATTGTTAAATAATTATCATGAATATACAATATAAATTCTGGATAAATATTCTTTCCTTCTATAATCTTTTTAAATATTGTTGAATTAAAAGGATTATTTGGAAAATCTTTTACTCGCACAATAAATCTTTTATGTGTTGGAAAAGTTTTCCGAGATTCTTTTAGTTTGTCTAAGTAATTTTGCATAAAACCTCCTTAAGTAGATAACAACTGTTTTGACTAGTTTATTTTAACACAGTGTACATAAAAAAGCAAACAAAACTCTTGTTTTGTATAAAAAAATATTGTATAATTACTTTCGTATAGGGGGTAAAAATGAATAATGAAATTGTAATAAAGGGTGCTAAAGAGCATAATTTAAAAAATATAAATTTAAAAATACCAAGGGATAAATTGGTTGTTATTACAGGACTTTCTGGTTCTGGAAAGTCTTCACTTGCATTTGATACTTTATATGCAGAAGGGCAACGTAGATATGTTGAAAGTTTATCTTCATATGCAAGGCAATTTTTAGGGGTTATGCAAAAGCCAAATGTTCAACTAATAGAAGGACTTTCACCAGCTATTTCAATAGATCAAAAAACAACTTCTAAAAATCCACGTTCAACAGTTGGAACTGTTACAGAAATATATGATTATATTCGTTTATTATATGCAAGAATAGGGGTTCCATATTGTCCAAACTGTCATACAAAAATTGAAAAACAAAGTATTGACCAAATTATAGATAATATTTTAGCTTTAAAAGAAGGTACTAAATTTCAAATATTAGCACCAGTAGTTAGAGATAGAAAAGGTGAATTTGTAAAACAAATACAGGAATATCAAAAAAATGGATTTGTTAGAGCAAAAATTGATGGAGAAATTGTTGAGCTTTCAGATGAAATTAAGCTTAGTAAAACTAAAAAACATAAAATAGATTTAATTGTAGATAGATTAGTTATAAAAAATGGAATACGAAGTAGACTTACAGAATCTGTTGAAACAGCTATGAAATATGCGGATAATCTTGTTGTAATTGAAGTATTTGAAGGTAGTAAATCAAAAGAAATATTATATAGTGCTAACTATGCTTGTCCAACTTGTGGATTTAGTTTTCCAGAATTATCTCCAAGAATGTTTTCATTTAACAATCCTCAAGGAGCTTGTTCATCTTGTACAGGAATAGGATATTTATTAAAAATGGATGAAGATTTAATTATTCCAGATAAAAATAAAACTTTATATGACGGAGTTAAGGCTTTTGGTGCAAGTACTATGAAAAAAAGTGAAACAATGGCTAAAATGTATTTTGAAAGTATTGCTAAACATTACGGAGTAGATATAAAAGTTCCAATAAAAAAATTACCAAGAGAATTTTTGGATAAAATTTTATATGGAACTGGAGATGAAGTAATAGACTTTGAATATACATCTTATGCAGGAACACGTAGATTTTCGGCTCCATTTGAAGGTGTAATACCTACATTAGAAAGAAGACATAGAGAAACAAAATCAAATGGAATGAGACAGTTTTACGAAATGTATATGAGCGATTCAGAATGTCCAGAATGTAAAGGAGCAAGATTAAAAGCAGAAATTTTATCTATAAAAATTGGCGATAAAAATATAAATGAATTAACTGCAATGCCAATTAGAGAAATGAAAGATTATATAAACAGTATTGAACTTAATGAAAAAGAAAGAATGATTTCAGACTTAATTTTAAAAGAAATAGATGCAAGATTACAATTCTTGATTGATGTTGGCTTAGATTATTTAACATTATCTAGAAGTTCTGGAACATTATCTGGAGGAGAAGCACAACGTATACGTTTAGCAACACAAATTGGTTCAGGATTAACAGGAGTTTTATATATTCTAGATGAACCAAGTATAGGACTTCATCAAAGAGACAATGATAAGTTAATTGCTACTTTAAAGAAGTTAAGAGATTTAGGAAACACATTAATAGTTGTAGAACACGATGAAGATACAATGTATGCAGCAGACCAAATTATAGATATTGGACCTGGTGCAGGAGTTCATGGCGGAAATGTAATGGCTCAAGGAACTGCAGAAGAAATAAAACAAATAAAAGATTCTATTACAGGACAATATTTAAGTGGGGCTAAAAAAATACCTGTACCAAAAACAAGAAGGAAACATAGTAAAAGTAAAGTAATACAAATAAAAGGTGCGACAGAAAATAATTTGAAAAATATAACTGTAGATTTTCCTTTAGGAGTATTTACTTGTGTAACAGGAGTATCTGGGTCTGGAAAATCAACATTAGTAAATGAAATATTATATAAATCTATAGCTAAAGAATTAAATGGTTCAAATTTAAAACCTGGAAAACATAAGAGTATAAAAGGTTTAGAAAATATTGATAAAATAATAAATATAGACCAATCTCCTATAGGTAGAACACCACGTTCAAATCCAGCTACATATACTGGTGTATTCGATATTATTAGAGATTTGTTTGCAGGAACAAATGAAGCAAAACTTAGAGGATACTCAAAAGGTAGATTTAGTTTTAATGTTGCCGGTGGCAGATGTGAAGCTTGTAATGGAGATGGAGTACATAAAATAGAAATGCAATTTTTAGCAGATGTGTATGTGCCTTGTGAAGTGTGTAAAGGAACTCGCTATAATTATGAAACGCTAGAGGTAAAATATAAAGGAAAAAGCATTGCAGATGTATTAGATATGACAGTTGAAGAAGCACTTGAATTTTTTGATAAAATACCAAAAATAAAGCAAAAAATTCAAACTTTATATGATGTAGGTTTAGGATATATAAAACTTGGACAACCATCTACAACTCTTTCTGGAGGAGAAGCACAACGTGTAAAACTTGCAACAGAATTATCTAAAAGAGCAACTGGAAAAACTTTATACATTTTAGACGAACCAACAACAGGTTTACATATAGCAGACGTTCATAAGTTAGTAGATATTTTACAAAGACTTGTAGACACAGGAAATAGCATAATTGTTATTGAACACAATTTAGATTTAATAAAAACAGCAGATTATATAATAGATTTAGGTCCGGAAGGCGGAAACGGTGGAGGTCAAATTGTAGCAGTTGGTTCACCAGAGCAAATATGTAAAAACGAACAAAGTTATACAGGAAAATTCTTGAAAAAATATTTGTAGATAAAAAAGTAGCTTTGGTACTGGACAGACATATCTAAAAGTAATATATGATATTGAAAAGAATGGATGTCAGATACAAAAAATTCAGAATATGACAACCAAGGAAAGTTGTTAACAAGAATGGAAGAGAATGGCAAAGAACAAATATTATATTTTATAAAAGATTTTAAAGTACCATCAACTAGCTATGCTTTTTGTAATTTTCTACTGAACTGTAACAATATTATTAATATTTTGCCAAAAAATGTTGATTTTTTAAACTTCAATGTGATATAATAAGCACTGTTGTTAAATATAAGGAGGAATTATAATGAACAAATTAAGAAGAACAAATATTGTTGGAACAATAGGACCAGCAAGTGAAAGTGAAGAAATGCTTACAAAACTTATCAATGCTGGATTAAACGTAACTAGAATTAACTTTTCTCATGGTGGATATGAAGAAAATGGAGTTAAAATTGAAACTATAAAAAAAGTTAGAAAAGAATTAAATAGACCAGTAGCATTATTATTAGATACAAAAGGACCAGAAATTAGAACAGGTGTATTAGAATCTGGAAACGATAAAGTAACTATCGAAGAAGGACAAACATTTACATTTGTAAACGAAGATATAATTGGAAATAATACAAAAACAACAATATCTTACAAAGATTTATATAAAGATGTAAAAGTTGGATCTACACTATTGGTTGATGATGGAGCAATTGAATTTGAAATATTAGAAATAAAAGGTAAAGATATAGTATGTAAAGCTTTAAATACAGGAAGATTAGGAAGCAGAAAAACAATGAATGTTCCTGGTGTAAAACTTGAATTACCAGCTTTAACTCAAAAAGATATAGATGATATAACAGAAGGAATCAAAAGAGGATTCGATTATATTGCTGCATCATTCGTTAGAAAAGCAGCTGATGTTATAGCTATAAGAACATTATTAAATGAAAATGGTGGAGAAAACGTAAAAATAATCTCTAAAATAGAAAACCAAGAAGGTATAGATAACTTCGAAGAAATATTAGAATTATCAGATGGTATTATGGTAGCTCGTGGAGATATGGGTGTTGAAATACCAATGGAAGAAGTTCCAGTTGTTCAAAAATATTTCATTAAAAGATGTGCTGAAGTTGGAAAACCAGTTATAACAGCTACACAAATGTTAGAATCTATGACATCTAATCCAAGACCAACAAGAGCTGAAGTTAGTGACGTTGCAAATGCTGTATATGATAGAACAGGTTCAATAATGTTATCTGGAGAATGTGCTATGGGTAAATATCCAGTAGAATGTGTTGAAGCAATGGATAGAATAGCTACAAGAATTGAAAATGATATTAATTACTGGAAGAGATTTGAAAAGAAAAATTATAAAATAAAATCTGATGACTTTGAAGGAAATATTGCATATTCAACATGTATGAATGCTAAAAATGTTGAAGCGAAAGCAATTGTTGCATTTACAGGAACAGGAAATAGTGTAAGAAGAATATCTGGAATTGGTCCACAATGCCCAGTATTTGCAATTACAACAAACGAAAAAGTATACAACCAATTATCAGTTGTATGGAATGTTTTCCCAGTTCTAGTTGAAGAACAAGAAACAATTGAAAAATGCATTGAAAAAGGAATAGAAGTTTTAAAAGCAGAAAAAATGTTAGAAGATGAAGATATAGTTGTAGTATCAGGAGGAAGCAAAATATTACCAGATTCAGACGCTAAGAGCAAAGTTGTTGGAGGAATATTAAAAGTTTAATTTATATTAAACCTAAATATACTTAAGAAATTATTAAAACACCTAAAATATTAAATACTTAATGTTTTAGGTGTTTGTTTCATATAAGGGGGAAAAATGGACACTTTTAAAAGAATATTATTTTGGGTTGTGATTATTGTTATAGTATTTTTTGTTACCAATTTTTGTAATTTTTATATAATAGCTTCAACTTATAAAGATATAGAGTGTAAAATTACTAATTCGAATAATTTAGAAATAACAAAAAAAGAATGTAAAGCTACATATGTAAATGGATACTGCAAATTGAGTGTAAAAAATACATCTGAAACAGATATTTTTAATAAATATATAATTTTAGAAGGATATTCAGAATATAATAACAATCTAACAAATAAATATATAGAAATAGATAATATAAAAGCTGGAGAAGAAAAAGAAATACAGTTCAATTATAAAGCACAGGAGGTAAAAAATGTTTCTGTGTATGTTACAGAAAATGAGCCAGAAAAAGAAAAATTTGATTTAAATGAAGAGGTAGACGGACCAACAATTTTAATAGGAGCAATAATACTTTTATATTTTTTCGGATAAATTTGAATTTATTTTAAAATTAGGTTGATATTTTTACGTGTATGTAATATAATTGTAACACATTTGTAATAAACGGAAAGGGAGATTATAATGTTTGGTTTTGGACAAGATATAGGAATTGATCTTGGAACTGCTACAGTAATAGCATATGTTAAAGGAAAAGGAATAGTTTTAAGAGAACCTTCAGTTGTAGCTGTAGACAAAAATTCAGGAGAAGTTCTAGCAGTAGGAAAAGAAGCAAGAAGAATGTTAGGAAGAACTCCAGGAAGTATTGTTGCCACAAGACCTTTAAGAGATGGCGTTATTTCAGATTATACAGTAACAGAAAAAATGCTAAAATACTTTATTAATAAAGTATGTGGTAAATTTATATTTTCACCTAGAATGATGATATGTATTCCATCGCAAGTAACAGAAGTTGAAAAAAGAGCTGTTATAGATGCTGCATCTCAAGCAGGAGCTAGAAAAGTGTATTTAATAGAAGAACCAATAGCAGCAGCAATTGGAGCAGGAATAGATATTTCTAAACCATGTGGAAATATGATAGTAGATATAGGTGGAGGTACAACAGATATAGCTGTAATATCACTAGGAGGTTCTGTTGTAAGCACTTCTTTAAAAGTTGCAGGAGATAAATTCGACGAATATATAGTGAAATATGTAAAAAGAAAATATAATGTAATTATAGGGGAGAGAACAGCCGAAGATTTAAAAGTAAATATAGGTTGTGTGTATCCAAAAATACAAGATATGGAAATGGACATAAGAGGTAGAGACTTGGGAACAGGTCTACCAAAAACAGTTACACTATATTCAAGCGAAATGCTAGAAGCTATGATAGAACCAGCAATGATGATAGTTGATGCTGTACATTCTGTTTTAGAAAAAACACCACCAGAATTAGCTGCGGATATTAGTGACAAAGGAATATATATGACAGGTGGAGGATGTTTAGTAGACGGTTTAGATAAACTTTTGCAAGAAAAAACCGGAATAAATGTAATGATAGCAGAAGACACAGTATCATGTGTTGCACTAGGTACAGGAAAAGCTTTAGACAATTTAGATGCATTAGATGGAAAAGCAAAAAGAAGATAAAATATATTTTGTATAGCCCTAAAATATATTTAACGAAAAAAAGCCTTTTAACATATTATGTGTTAGAAGGTGATTTTTTTATGTTTGAAAGCTTACTTGGATTTATAATTATGATACTTGCAATATATGGAGGCATATGCTTAGTTAAAGATATTATTAGGATAAGTACATATAATATAAATAAAAATGATGGAATATATTTTATAATAGCTGCAAAAAATCAAGAAAATAATATTGAAGAGTTCATAAGAACAACATTATTTAGAATAGTTTATGGTAAAGAAGAGAGCATAAATAATATAACACTAGTAGATTTAAAATCTAAGGATAATACAAAAAATATTATGGAAGAAATAGCAAGAGAAAATGAAAATGTAAAAGTGTTTAATATAAATGAATATAAAAAAATAATTGAAGATATGTAAAAAGACAATTAAACATACTAACAGCAATTAGACCATAAAAAGAGATCAATTGCCTCCAAAACTATAAAAAAAACAAGTTCCTTATTCTTTTCGTACTTTTTCCTTTTGTCGTTCATAAATAAATCCTCCATTTTCTTCTATTGTTGTTTTAGGTTATTATGTTTTTTGACTTATTGTTGAATCATTTGCCAAAGTACAGTAGCCATTTTTTCTTGGCAATATCAATTTTTTCTTCTTTCAAATACTTTATTGTACTATTATTTTCTACATAAATCTCTGATTGTTGCTGAACAAGTTTGTCAGCTTTGAGATCAGGAAATAATGTAATCAAAGTGTAAGTTGTTTTTAATTCTTGTATTATTTATTCGTTTTAATGATTTTAATATTGTTTTTAGGCAAAAAAATCAATCAGATTTTATTTTCTGATTGATTTTAGTATCTATAGGTCTAACGAATTTGTTTTTGGTGCGGATGAAGGGACTCGAACCCCCACGTCGTTGACACTGGTTCCTAAGACCAGCGCGTCTA
>CAJKKA010000017.1 GCA_905200315.1 uncultured Clostridium sp. | reverse complement strand
ATTACAACAATTATACAACAGAAGATACACATATAAAATAATGTATATTTATGGATAAAGAAGATGAAGATTTTGCTGTTGATATTTCTAGCTATGTTAATGATATGATTTGTAAAGCAAATAGATCAGGATATACTACTCCATTTCAAGATATAAAAAAGTTTTACAATATTGTTAAAAATTTTAAGGAATATGATAAATATAAAATACTTGCAATAATGGAAGCAGAAGAAGATAACATTAGAAATATTAAAGATGTTTTAAAATATGCAAAAAATATTGAGTCTTTTGATTTAACTGAAGCATATGATGACAAAGAACTTGGAAGGAGATTAGTATATGATGGAAAAATTGATGTAGAAGATTTAATAGAATATACTGATATGAGAAGATTAGGCAAGGAATATGCCGAAGATAAAAACATGAAGCATACTTCATACGGTTATTTAAAACAAGAAAGAGATTTAGCTGAATATATCGAACAAGATAATGAAGAAGAATTAGAATAAAGAATCAAGAAAGGAAAAATTATTACAATGAAAATTAAATTAAGTGATATAAGAGAAGCAACATATGATGCTTACTTAGATACAGAATATAGAGAAGCTCTAGCTCATAGTTTAATGGGGTTAGGATATGTAAGTGATTCACCACTAAACTTGGCTATGGGAACACAAAAAGAAAAAGAAGAAATTGAAAGAGTCGAAAGAAAAGCATTAAGCTCAAATCAGATAAGTGAAATTATACATTTAATGATGTATGAGATGAGAAATGATTTTCAATATGGAAAATTTAAACCAATCGCATTGGAATTTTTAAATATTTCAGAAAAGATGAGAAAGACAGAAGAAAAAAATAAGATAAATAATGAAATAAAAGAAAAGCCAAAATGTAATATTGATAATGAACGAGGTGTAATGTACGATATCATTTGTGAAGTTTCAAAAACATTAAAAGATAATAAGCTATTTAATGAATCAAGAGAAATGATTGAAAGAGCAACAACAACTTACAGTTATGACGAAGCATTTGATATCATAAATGAATATGTTGAAATTGTTGAAGAAAGAGAAAATGAGGAGGATGAAGAATTTGAATAAATCTGAAAAACCAAAGTGCAAATTATTAGGAGAAGACGGAAATATTTATAACTTAATGGGAATTGCATCTAGAACATTAAAGAAAAATGGACTAGAAGAAGAGGCAAAAGAAATGTTTAATAAGATAACTACAGAAGCAAAAAGTTATGATGAAGCGTTATGTATTATAATGGATTATGTAGATGTTACAGGAGAAGAAATATCAGAAGATGAAGAATATTGATAAAAATTAAGAAAATTTGAGGATGTCTAAATGACTACCTCTATTTTTTAAAGCACCCAGCTAAAAGCCACGCTTTTAGGCAGTTTTGGGGTGACAGTAGGTCGCCCTGATCCTGCAAAATTGCTTGAAGGCAATTTTGATTGATAAAGTGGGAGCAAGGAGGAAGTTTGGAAAATAAAAAATCAAGTGAAAAATTAGAAAAATTAACTATAAGAATTTCAAAAAGTAAAAAAGAAATGCTAAAAAAGATGGTAGAAAAAAGTTCATATAATAGTCTTTCTGAAATAGCAAGGGCAGGGATTGAAAAAGAACTAAATGTTGAAATGTATAAAGAAAGTTTGGATTTTATAGTAAAAGCATTAGATCAAATGTTAGATGAAAAGTTAAAACCATTTATAGCAAGTCAAAGAAAAATAAATGCAAAATATTTAAGAACATCAGTAATAAACACATATTTGCAGGGAGAAGTAATGTATAAATTACTAGGAGATGATATGCATAAGGAGTTCATAAATATGTTAAATAATGCTCGTAAAAAAGCCAATTATTATATATCACGAGACACAGAAAAAATGAACAAACAGGATTTATATGATTTTTATACAATAGGAGAATTATATAGAAATGAATAATATAATTTTCTTATTTGAAACATTTAATCCAAATAAAAGAACTACATTTTTTAAACATAAAAATTATACAAATTATTTGGCATATAGTGAATATGCTATAAAAAATAAAAATACTGAACATGGATTATTTGGAAAGATTGCAGATTTTCCAGATATAGAAAAAATGAAAGATATAGAGCCAGTAAATTCATATATAACTAATTTAGCATATAACAAAATGCCAATATTCAGATGTACGATATCATTAGATGAATATGATGCAATAAGATTGGGGTATGATTCAAAAGAAAAATGGAAAGAACTTTTTGAAAGTAAGTTAATAAGTTTTGCTAAAAAAATGAATATAAAATATGAAGATTTACAATATGCAGGTGCTGTTCATTTAGAAAGTGGACATCCACATTTACAAGTAATGATGTGGAGTAAGCAAAAAGAAAAAATGAATTATTTTATAAAATATAATGTAATAAATAAAATGAAAGATGAATTTACTAATAGCATTTTTAGAGATGATTTATTACAATTATATAAGGAAAAGGATATTGCTAAAAAGAAGATAATACAAGAAAATATAACATTACAAAATTTGAAAAAAATAAGTAGTGATAGTAAATTTTTAAAAGACATGATGAGATATGAAAAAGATTATCAAAATAAGAAAATTATTCCACAAAGACTTAAATATAGAAATATAAAAAATATTGCATTAGATTTATTAGAATTAAGAAAATTATTAAAAGAAACAAGTGGAAGTATAAAATATCAATATTTAAAGAAGTATCCTGAAGTTATAAAAAAAGTAGATGATTTATCACAAAAAATTATTGAGAAGTCATTAGATACACAAAAGCAAATTAATGAATATATATTGGCAAAACAGAAAATTATTACTTTTAAGTATAGTGATAAAAATAAAATTGAAGAAGCACAAAAATTGGAAAAAGAAAAAGCAGAAGAAGAAATAAAAAAGATAATAGGAAATCAAATTTTGAATTTTGAGAGAGCCTTATTAAATCAAAAAATAGAAGATGATAAAACAATGTACTATAATGAAACTGAAAGTTTGATATGGAGAATATTTAATTGTGTTTATTTTTCAGCAAGACAAGAGGAAAAGTATGTGAAAAATTTTGAAATAAAATATAAAAAACAATTATCTAAACAAGCAAAAAAAGATATTGCAATTAATAAAATGAATGCATCTAGTTTTAACTGGGAAAAATAATAATGAACATTTATTATAAAGTAGATGTTCTTTTAATTTACATGAAAAGGAGGAATGTGGAGTTCCAAAAAAGGAGAAAAAATATAAATAGAAAAATTTTACTTATAATAGCGATAATATTTAGTATAGGGATATGTGCTTATACATCTGTAAATTTACATTTTTTATTTAGTAAAGATTTTGAAAGTATGTTAAATTTGAATTTACAAGAGATAATAAAAACATTGTTCGCAGATAAAAGAATACTATTGATATTTATAATATTAGAAACTATAGTAATAACATTTTTATTATTATTTACAAATAAAACTAAAAATATATATCATAGTAAAACAGTAAAATTAACAGATAAGATAGAAGTACCAGTGCCAGCAGGAGATGGGCAATATGGTACGGCTTGGTGGTTACAAAAAAAAGACTATGACAAGATATTTAATTACAATATAATTGATAGAAACAAGGAATATAAAGAAAGTTGTTTTGATTCAGGTGGAATAATAACTAATTTTGAAAGAAATGGAAATCTAGAAAAAATACATTTCATTGGAGACAATTTACATACGATTTTAATAGGTAGTTCAGGATCAGGAAAGTCAAGGTCAATTTTAATTCCAAGTATAACAATGCTTGGGTTAGCATCAGAAAATATGCTAATTAGTGATGTAAAAGGTGAATTATATTTATATACAGCACCAAAATTAAAAGAACTTGGATATAATGTAATTGCATTAGATTTTATAAATTTTTTAAAAAGTAATCATTATAATTTTTTAGATTTAGTTATAAATGCAGTAGAAGATGATAATATTCCACTTGCTGAAAGTCTTGTAAATGATATTGTAAATATATTAGTAGAAAAGAATGATAAAACAGAGCCTATCTGGGTTAATGGAGAACAGAGTGTAATAAAAACAGCAATTATGGCTGTGGTACTTGAAAATAAAGGCAGAAGAGAATATCAAACTTTAACAAATGCTTATTATTTTGTGGCTGAAATGTTTAAAACAGCAGATGATGGTGAAATGTTAATTGACAAATATATGAAAAATAAAACAGCAGAAGATCCTATAAAAAAGTTTTTTGCAGTAGCAGGTACAGCACCATCAAAAACAAGAGGAAGTTTTGTGGCGGCAGCACTTTCTACTTTACAAATGTTTGTAAGTGAATATGTTGCAGATACAATACAAAAATCAGATTTTGATTTAAGAGATTTTGCAACAAAGAAAACAGTAATATACATTTTATTGAGTGACGATAAATTAACATATCATAAATTACGGTAGTCTATTAGTACAACAGTTATATACAGCAATTGTAGATAGCAGTAGAAATTCAGGAGGAGAGCTACCTATAAGAATGAATTTTATATTGGATGAATTTGCTAACTTTACAAAAATTGATACATTTCAGTCAATGCTAACAGTTTCAAGACGGTAGAAATTGCAGATTTACAATTGCAATTCAAAGTTTTGGACAACTAGAAGAAAAATACGGAAAAGAAGGAGCACAGAATATTTTAGACAATGCTACTCTAATATATTTAAAATCAAATAGTGTTGAAACAGCAACTAAAATATCAGACAAATTACGGAGTATATTCAGCACAAAGTTATGGTGAAAGTAGTAACACGAATATTAAATATGATAATAGTAGTAGCAGTATGAGTTTGATTTCTAGAAAGATGTTAACAGCAGATGAAGTGTTAAGAATACAAAGTCCAATTATTTTAGTAATGATTGCAGGTGAATATTCAGCTATATTATATGTTCCAGATATATCAAAAATGTATTTTAATAAATTAAATGGAATGGGAACAAAAGAAGAAAATAAAAAATTAAGAATTAAAAGAGAGGAAGAAAGACCAATAAGAGAAATTCAAAAGGTTAAAATATGGAACATTTGGGATGAAATAAATAATATGGATGAAGAAGATTTTGAAGAAAGACAGAATTTAAAAGAACTTCGTGAAAACTGGAGAGTAAGTAGGAAGAGAAAGGATAATGATGAATAAAAATAAAGAAAAAATAAAAACAGCAATTAAGATTGGTTTAAGAATAATCTTATTTGTTGTTTTATTATTTGCAATGCAACAGATAGTTCATGCAGCAAGTTTTGAAGAAACTAAATTAGTTATAGGAACACAAAATTTAGTTAATGCAGTAATTAAATGGCTAACTGGTATAGGAATAACAATTTGTGGTGGTTATTTCATTTACTATGTTTATTGCCTAAAAACAAATGATGAGGGAGAAAGAAGAAGAAATATGCAAAATATTAAAACAACTTTAATATCAATGGTATTAATTACTTGTGGTTTGGCACTTATAGATGTAATTCTTGGATTCTACAGATAAAGAAAATTATTGAATTTTCTTTGAATAGAGGTGATAAAAAATGGCAGATATGCTTGTAGAATTAATTCAAAAATTTATTGATGGATCAGAGGCAACACTAAATTCATTATTTAAAAGTATGGTGAATTTGGTGTTTTTTATAGAAAGAGAATTA
Source organism: uncultured Clostridium sp. (assembly GCA_905200315.1). Next base: position 14,359 of record CAJKKA010000017.1, on the reverse strand, counting down.
AATAGCATACAAGTTCAGGGTGGCAGCAAAATAGATTTCAACGGAATATATCAAGTTGTATTTAATTATGCTTGTTTTATTTTAGTAATTGTATTTATTGCAAAATTAATAAAGATATATTTTTTACAAAATGATGGAGATGCAGAGAAAAATCCAATTCATTTAATTGTCGGAATGCTAAAAGCAGTAATAATTATGATTTGTTGTAAAGAAATTTATGATATATTTGTCGGAATCACAAGTAGTTTTCTAAATAGCATTTTAGGTGCTATGCCCGTTAAAACGGTAAGTTTATCTGAAGTGTTAAGTGGAAATATTGCAGGAGGTATTTTTACAGCAGTAGCATGTTTAGTATTATTGATAACTTGGCTAGTTTTAATTTGTCAATTTATTATGAAGGGAATTGAAATGCTACTAATGAGAATGGGAATACCATTTGCAAGTATTCGGACTTTTAAATTCAGATGGAGGAGTATTTCCTGAATATATAAGAGGCTTTTTAATGACAGCATTTACATTGGTAATACAATTAACACTTATGAATTTGTCAATTTTAGTAACAATAAATGGACATTTAATTTATGCTATTGCAATAGCAATAATATCAGTAAATACACCAATGATACTATCAAAATATTTGGTAAAACCAAATGGAAGCATTATAAATTCAGCAGGAAATACGGCACGTAATTTAAGGGCATTGACACCAAGATTAAGAAGGAGGAGATAAAAATCGAAACTTTACAAGAAATAATACGAGTTTTAAGAAACATTGGCATCGCTATTGGAAGTGTAACATTTATTATCTTATTAATAAAAATGAGTGTAGAACCTGACAACAAAATGAAGTATATTAAATTAGCAAAAAATACAGTTATAGCAAGTATATTAATAACATTGTCACTAAGCCTTTTAGAAATTCCTAAAAGTTATTTTGGAACACCTACTGGAATTGCAGATGATGAAACAAGTGATATTACATTTGCTAAAATAGAAGATAAAGATTGTCAAAATAGAGAAGTTGTAAATATAGATGGAAAAAGATATGTTATAACAGATTCAAATAAAACAATTGCAGCATTAACTGACAATGAAGAATTACATGAAGCCTTTGGACTATATTCTTCAGCTAAAGTAGTAGAAAATGTAAGTTATTTAAGACTATTTAATGACTGTCAAGGTTTTTGGAAAGGCTATTATGCAGATATAGCATATTATAGAGATTCAGATGGATTTATTTTTCCTTCTAATTTTACATATCAAGATTATATAAATCATAAGGAAAATAATTCATTTGGTCGGAGGAGCAGGTGGAGGTGGTAGTAGATGAAAAAAACTGTAAAAATACCATCGCAAATTAAATTGCAAACTGAATTTTTTGAAGGATATGGTATGGCTGAATTAATAAAAAGTATTATTGCTTTGGCTATATCAAGTATAATTGCATATTGCATATATAAAATAACAAAAACCACTTTATTAGCAACATTCTTAGTTATAGGAAGTACAGCAATTTCAGTTGTATTTGTTACTAAAAATAGAAGTGGTTTTTCTTTAATGGATAATATAAAAAATATCGTAAAATATGAACTTATGCAAAAAGGGTATAAGTATGAAAGAGGGAATTTCAATAAAAGAGAATAAATCATTAAATGAATTTTTAAATATTAGAAAAATTGAAGATAACTTTTTATATACATTAGATAAACAAGTAATTTCTTTTATAAGAGTACACCCAATAAATACGGAATTATTTTCAGAAGAGGAACTTATACAAAAAATGAATAGTTCAAGTGTTGAGTTTAGTAATGAACAACAACCATATACTATTTTTATAATTCCTAGAAAAGTAGATATTGCAGATTTTATAAAAGAACAAGAAGATTTAAAGAAAAAATTAAAAGATGAGGCAAGTATAAGAATTGTTGAAAAAAGAATTATAGCAACACATGAAATGGTTGCAAATAAAAACATTATCGAAAATGAATTTTATCTATGTATATGGGAGAATGCATCAGAGAATGTTGAAGAAAAATTAGAAAAAAGAGCAATAAACTGGAAAAATAGATTAAAACAATGTGATTTGGAATCTGAAATATTAGAGAAGACAGAAATTATATTATTAATTAAAAGTTTTACAATTCCAGAATTTGCTCGAAAGGAGAGTGTGGATTATGATGATAGCATCATAAAAATAAGGAGAAGTAGTGTTAAAAATAAATAATGTTTACAATATGGATTGTATGGAAGGAATAAAATTATTAGATGATAAAAGTATCGATTTAGTGATAATAGATCCGCCATATAAATTAAATTTAAGCAAATTAAAACATCCATCAAGTTTTAATAGTTATGCAAATGAACTATTAGATTTAAAGGATGGATTTGATTTAAAAGTATTAGATTTATTAGTACAAAAAATGAAAAAGATAAATATATACATTTACTGTTCTAAAAGGCAGGTAAAGGAATTACTGGAATATTTTATGAATAAAGATTGTAATTATGAAATATTAACATGGCATAAAATGAATCCTAGTCCATTAACAAATAATAATTATTTGCCTGATACAGAATATGTAGTATTTGCAAGAGAAAAGGGAGTAAGGCTATATGGAAATTATCATACTAAAAGAAAATATTATATTTCAGGAGTAAATCAAGTCGACAAGAAAAAATGGAAACATCCAACTATAAAACCATTACCGTTTATAGAAAATCACATAATAAATTCAAGTAACGAGGGTGATTTGATTTTAGATTGTTTTGCTGGAAGTGGCACAACTCTGGTTGGAGCAATAAATCAAAATAGAAATTTTATAGGTTTTGAAATAAATAGCCAATATTATGAAATAGCAAAACAAAGAATAAAAGAAGCATTAGAAACAAAGGCAGGTGATAAAAAATAAAAAAACAAGAAGCAGATTATAATTTAATAGATTTAATTACACCAACTGGAGGACTAACATTTGAAAGAAATAAAATATATTTTGGAAGTAGATATTGTAAAGTATATACAATTGTTCATTATCCATCAAATGTAGAATTAAAGTGGTTAGGAAATTTAGTTAGAAACATAGGAGCAATATTCTCGATAAATATTGAGCCCACAGATAATGCAGAATTAATTGATTCATTAGATGCAAGAATCAGAGATGCTTCAGGATTATTACAAATATCAAAAAATGAATCAAGTAGACAAATTAGAGAAAAAGAAATAAATGAGGCAAGTGAAATTATAAATAGAATGATACAGAATAATGAAGTTGTATCATATCTAACAATATACATTTTAGTTTCAGCAGATGAGAAAGAAGAATTAAAACAAAAATGTAAAGAAGTTGAAAATGAAGTACAACATCAAAAATTGAAAATAAGGAATCTAACGAATTATTTGCAATTTGATGGTTTTAAAGCAGTAGCACCTTTTTTTACAATTCAAACTGAGTTAAGTAAAAAATTTAAAAGAAATATATTAACAAGCTCTTTTACAGGAGGATTTCTATTTAATACAGAAACTTTTATTGATAAAAACGGATATTATTGGGGAATAAATCAAAATGGTGGTATTATTATTTTTAATTTATGGCAGCAAGATATAATGAGAGGCAACAGCAATATGTTTGTAGTAGGAAGTTCAGGCTCTCGGAAAAAGTATGGCAGTAAAGCATATGATATTAAATGAAATTCCTACAACCAAAATTTTAATAATAGATGTAGAAAATGAATATAATCATTTATGTAAAAAATTAAATGGCAAAGTAATAGAATGTGACGGAATAGATAGTGGAGGAGTTTTAAATCCATTACAAGTGAGAATAAATAGAGATGATGAAATAGGAAAAAATGCTTTATCATTGCATTTTCAATTTTTAGAAACATTTTTTCAAATATTGTATCCATCATTAACAGAAATAGAGTTTTCAAAATTAGATTTAATATTTGAGAAACTATATGCTAAATTTAATATTACGAAAGAAACAGATATTTCAAAATTAAAAAATACAGATTTTCCGATTCTAGAAGATTTGTATTTTTTTATTGATAATGAAAACAAAAAATATCAAGATGCAGTCTATGAAAAATTATTAGCCTTAATTAGACCAATATGCATCGGACAAGCATCTAGTATATGGAATGGATATACAAACATTGAAGTAGATACTAGAATAACAACATTTAATACATCAACAATGCAAAAGTTTCAAATTCAATATAAAAGAGCACAGTATTATAATATTTTGTCTTATGCTTGGGATATTTTAAGTAAAGATGTTAATGAAAGAACAATGCTTGTAGCTGATGAATGTCATATTCTAATAGATCCTAACATTCCACAAACATTGGAATATGTGAGATACATTAGTAAAATGGCAAGAAAGCATAATTCTTCAATTTGTGTAATTTCACAAAGTATTGAAGATTATCTAAATGAAAAAATTAGATTATATGGTCAAAGTTTATTGGCAAATTCAACCAATAAACTATTTTTTAAATGTGATGGAAAGGACTTAAAAGACATAGTAAACATATTTAATTTGACTGAACAGGAAGAAAAAATGATACTAAATGCAAAAGTAGGAGAGTGTTTATTTATGTGTGGTACAAGAAAATTATATATGATTTTTAAGTTATTTGATTACGAATTAGAAATGATAGATTCAAAATTTGCAAAGAGTGATGTATATGAGTAAAAAAATATATTTAATAATTGGAATAATAATATTTATATTAATAATAGGCTCATATTTTCAAATAACAAGTTCAAATTCAAAATCGACTAATAATACAGAAAAAGGTAATATAGAAAATGAAACAGAAATAGGAGAAATTGTATATAATGGCAAATTTGCTATGCCAATTGAAAATTTTATTCAAGTTACAAGTAAATTTGGGTATAGAGAATCACATGGAGTAGTACATTCAAATCATACAGGAGTAGATTTATGTGGAAGTCTTGGCAGTAAAGTTATGGCTGCTGACAATGGAGAAGTAACACATTCAGGGTGGCAAAATGGATATGGGAATTGTGTAGAAATAAAACATATAGATGAACAAGGAAATATATTTTATACATTTTATGGGCACATGAGAGATAATTCATTACAAGTTACTAAAGGTCAGCAAGTTGTAGTAGGACAAGTAATTGGAATACAAGGCTCTACTGGAAATTCCACAGGAGATCATTTACATTTTGAGGTAAGAAAAAGTAGTGGTACTAATAAAGATACCATTGATCCTGCACCATATTTATTTGGTGAGAAAGAGAGGGAATAATGCAAAGAAAAAAATATTATGATTTATATGAATTATATACAAGAGAAGAAATGTCTGAAATTGCCAATAAAGAAGGCTTTTTATTTGTCGAAACTTCAAATGGAGACAATTATGAAATTAGAAAAAGTGATGTTGCAGATTTTATTGTTTTAGAAGCAGAACGATGTGGACATGCAGTTGATATAAAAATGTATGTACCTAATTATGAAATTGAAGAGCCATTTGTATCCACTTATGGATGTTTTTTAAATAAGATAAATCCAACATTTAGAGAAGAAATTATTGAAAGACTTATTAAATTACAAACGACAAATACAAAACCAAGAAAGGTAAAGGTTTTTGACAACGGTATTTTTGAGAAAATGACATTAGAAGAATTAGGAGAGAAAGAAGGGAAAACATTGCAATATGATAAATTTTATAAAAAATATTATCAACAACACAAAATAGAGAATATCGATGAATTGGAGGTAGAATGATGAACAGAGATAAGAAGGAAATGTTTTGCTATTTGGCTATATTTATTATTTTACTGGTAATTGTAGTATTAAATAATGTATTCTGGAAACTAGGCAAAAATACTGGAGATACTACCAATAATACTGAATACTTGAAATCTAACAATGTAATATATAATGTACCGTATGAAGAGAGGGTACTTGATTAGGAGGGGAGTATAATGTTAAGTTACATTGCAAGTAATCCTATGGAAGATTTAATAAAGGGTGTTTGTGAAGAATTAAATATCACGATATTAAGTAAAATAGGAGAAATAGATTTTTTACAATATATAAAAGAAACAAAAGTAAACTTTAAATTGATAAAATATATTATTATTGAATTAAAAAGTTTAAAGGGAACAGAAGAAAATATTATAAATGGTATAAGTTATTTTTATGAAGTATATCCAAATATAAGAATAATAATTTTAGCAAGTGGATATGATGAACAAAATGATATTTTAACTAATTTGTACGAAAAAGGTATATATAATATTATAAATTCTGTTGAATTAGAAAAAATAAAATCTGAATTGAAAAAATCATTAATATCAGATGGATTGTCAAAAAAAGAGAGTAAAAAATTTAAAAAGGCTGAAATTATAAAGAAACAAAAAAGAAATAATTTGAAAAAATACATTACGAGTATGAAGAAAAATAAAAAATTAAATAGTGAAGGTATAGAAAAAACACAAGTAAATAATACAAGTGTTTATTTTTTTACACTTTTAATTCAGGCAGTAGATAAATTATTAGAGCTTTTAGGAACAGCTATTATATTTGGACTAACATCACTAGGACTTACGATTATTTTTAATGAATCATTAAGAAACATTGTATTTCAAATGTTAGGTTTGAAATAGGAAAGGAAAAAATGTGGGATATTATAGTGAAGTAATGATTGCAGTAACGAAAAAAGATTTTAAGAAGGTAGAAGATGCACAAGCTAAAATGACAGAAAATTTGTTAGACTATGTTAATAAACACGACTATAAAGAAAATAATAAAGATTGTGTATTTATGTATTGGGATTCTCTAAAATACTATAAAGAATTTGAAGAAGTTCAAGCACTTGAAAAAAGTTTAAGTAAATTAAAAGATGGATATGTTTTTTGTAGACTTGGAGAAGAAAGTGGAGATATAGAATTTAGAAAAAGAACAAAAATTCCTGAATTAATGAAGGAATTTCAATTTATAAGGGACATAAGAAAAAAATTAAATGAAGAATTAAAAGAAGAGGAGGAAGAAGAATTTGAATAAATCAAGAATTATAGGATTGAGTATGTTAATACTAGCACTTTTTTCAACAAATTGTTTTGCATCAAATAGTGAATTAAAAGATTATGAAATAAATGAAAAAATATCAATAGAGAATGCTGAAGAATTTGAAAAAAATATTCAAAAAAATATTAATATTGATAATGTTAAATATGAATTACAAGATGTGTCAAAACAAGAAAATAAACAAAATATTAATAAAGAAGAAACTCAAACAAAACAAAAAATAGTATATACGAATAACAAATACGATGTGTTAAATATGTTTGAAAATAAAATTGAAATGACAAAGGATGGAATGTCAGGGATTTTAGAATTGCAAAATAATTCATTAGATATAAAAATAAAGGATAGTTATATAGAGCAATACAAAGTAGCATTAACAAAAAAATATGAAAATGTACCAACTAATGAATTAAACGATATTCCAAAGAGTATTGAAGAAAATGGAGTTACTTATTATTTAGTAAATCCAATTTGGAATATTTCACAAGTAGAAAAGATTGAAGGGCAAGATGTTCCAATAGCATATAATGGAGAGATGCAATATGAAGGAATAAAAGAAAGGAAAATAGTAAAAAGCTATTTGGCAACTGTAACATATATAGGAACATTGGAAAAAGAAGAAACAGAGTCAATAACCTTTAATATAAAATATAAAGAAATGCCTCAAGAAGAAATAGAAGAAAAAACAAATTATACACCAATAGTAGTGGCAACAGCAGGAACTGGTATTTTAGTAATAAGCGGAATATTTCTTTGGAAAAGAAAAAAGAAAAATAAAATTGCATAGTAGGAGGATAGAATGAAAAATAAAATTGTTAAAATAAGTATTTGCATTTTATTGGTTATAATAATTGGTGGTGCATTGTATTATTGCATTGTATATGATAAAAATTTAGTTGATCCCAATAATATAACAACAGATTCTAAATTTGAAAATATTACATATAATCAAGCAGACGATTCAGACATATTAAAAGATGGAATATTAGGCATAATTAGTATTGAAAAAATACGGCTTAAAAGCTGAAGTAAAAGAAGGTAGTAGTAATGAAATATTGAACGAATATATAGGACATATAGAAAATACATCAACTTATGATGGCAATGTTGGACTTGCAGGACATAATAGAGGTAATAAAAATTCGTATTTTGCTAGATTAAATGAATTAGAAAATGGAGATATAATTACATATAAAACAAATTTTTTTACAAGAAAGTATAAAGTTGATAATATACAAACAATACTAGAAACAGACTGGAATTTATTAAAAGAAACAGATCAAAATAAATTAACATTAATAACTTGTATTGCAAATAAGAAATTGCAAAGGTTATGTGTGCAAGCAACAGAAATTGTGGAAAATAACTTGAAATAAAAATGAAAATGGGTTACAATAAGCACAAAGAAGAGGATGTGGTTTATATGAAAAAAGAGAAAGACAAAGTTTATAAAGTCGAAATAAAACCAAAATGGGAACTAAATTTTGCAGCAAAATTTTATCTTGTTTGCATCATAGTTTTTGTGCTTTTAGTAGCTTATATTCAAATATATAGACATATACATAGAGATGAAATAATACAAAATATAATTGAAAGAGAAAATAAAGTAGTTGTAGAAAATGAAATTAAATAAAAAATAATAGAACACCTTTTAGGGTGTTTTTTTAATGGAGGTAAAAAATGAAATTAAAAAAAATAGTTAGTATAATATTACTAATTTTAATATTAGTAAATTCAATGTCAGGCATTGCAAATGCTTTTGAAGTTAATTCTGCATATGTAGAAAATTTAGGAGATTGTGGTCAACATTTGCAATTTAAAACTACATCAGGAATATGGAGTTATGTTATTACAACAATGGTTGGATATAGAAATAATGGGGTATTACATTATGCATATTGCTTAAATGTTGATAAACATGGTGTTGGAGAAGAACAAAATTACAGTGTAAATGTAACAGAAATATTATCAGATGTTCAAGTGTGGAGAGCAATAGTAAATGGATTTCCATACAAAAGTGCCTCAGAACTTGGAGTAGAAAATGATCAAGATGCATTTGTAGCAACAAAACAAGCAGTATATTCAGTTATATATAATAGAGATGTAGATAGTTTTTATCGTGGTGGAGATGCAAGAGGAACAAAAATATTTAATGCAATAAAAAACATTGTAAATCAAGCAAGATATGGCTCAGAAACACCATCAGCAAACAGTGTACTAAATGCAAATAAAATAGGAGGCTTTAAAGCAGATGGAAGTAACTATTATTCACAAGAGTACAGTGTTACAAGTAATGTAAATGTATCTAATTATACAGTTACATCAATTAGTAATTTTCCAGAAGGAAGTTATATTGCAGATTTAAGTGGTAATGCAAAAACTACATTTAGTGGTAATGAACATTTTAAAGTTGTAGTTCCTAAAGATAAAATTTTAGATAATTTTGATGGAAAAATATCATTAAATGGTAAAGTAAAAAGTTACCCAGTATTTTTTGGACAAAGCCCAAATCCTAATTGGCAAAATTATGCATTAACTTATGATGCATATTATACAGCAGGTGGAGAAACAACATTATCAGTAGATGCTTATAAATCAAAAATAAAAGTTATAAAAATAGATAATGAAACAAAAAAATCAATAGCAGGAGTAGAATTTAATTTTAGATATAGTGATGGACAAAATATTGGAAACTATAAAACTGATTCTCAAGGTTGTATTGAATTGAGCAAATTAAAACAAGGAAAAGTAATTGCTACAGAAATAGCAACAAAATCTGAATACATTTTGGATGACAAAGAAAATGAAATTCTTTTAGATTATGATACATATAAAGAATTAACAATTGGAAATGAACACAAAAGAGGGGACTTAAGTGTATATAAAGTAGATGCTGACAATAAAAAAATAACTTTGGGTGGAGTTGAATTTGCATTATATTCACACGAATTTCAAAAAATAACAGGACATTATACAACTGATGCAAACGGCGAAATTCATATTAAAGGTTTAAGAACAGGAGAATGGTCATTAATTGAAGAAAAAACCGGAAAATGGTATAACCTTAATGAAAATCCAATTGAAATAAAAATAAATTGGAATGAAATTACTAATACAACAGTAGAAAATGAATTAAAAAAATCACAAATAAAAATTATAAAAGTTGACAAGGAAAATCATGAAGTAAAATTAAAAGATGTTGAACTTGAAGTTTTAGACAAAGATGGGAATGTTTTAGAAAAATTAAAAACAGATAAAAATGGAGAATGTTATACAAAAAGATATGCAGTAAGAGATTACCCTGAATTATATATAAGAGAAACAAAAACAAATGAAAAATATGTATTAGATACAGAAATGAAGAAAATCATATTAAAAGAAAATGAGATTGTTAATTATACATTTGAAAATCAAAAAATATATGGACAAATTAAAGTAATAAAAACATCAGAAGAAGACAACAAAATAAATGGAGATAAAAAAGGAACACCAATTCCAAATGTATCTTTTGGAGTATATGATGAAAACAAAAACTTTATAGAGAAAATTACAACAGGAGCAGATGGAATTGCAATTACAAGTAAATTAGAAAAAGGCAAAAAATATATAAAAGAATTGGAAGGGGAATCTGGAGAATGGTATCAATTAAACGAAAATGAATATTCAGCAGAGATAGTTAAACATGGTGAAATTGTTGAATTAAACATTACCAATAAACCTGATAATCCAGATATAGATGTTGAAAAAGATGGAATTATTCAGACAACAGCAAATCAAGAGATTAAATATGATTTTACAATAAAAAATACAGGTAATGTGCCATTAAAAGATTTTACTTGGTATGATTATTTACCAACAGACTATGTAACTGCTACAAAACTTGTAACTGGAACATATAATCAAGATTTAAATTATGCCGTATATTATAAAACGAATAAAAAGGATTATAGATTATTAAGAGATAATTTGAATACACAAACAAATAACTATATTGATTTTTCAAATTTAGAATTAGAAGCGGATGAGTATGTAACAGAATTTAAAGCAGAGTTTGGAAAAGTAGATGTAGGATTTTCTTCAGTAGAAAAACCACAATTATTTGTAAAAGTTAAAGCTTCAGTAAAAGAAGATGATACATTTACAAACAAAACAAAAGTAGAAGGATATCACAAAACATATTATGTATTTGATGAGGATGATCACACTACAAAAGTATATGAAAAAAAATTAGAAGTAAAATTACCAAGAACAGGATGTTAGAATATATTTTGGAGAGTTCAAATAGAACTCTCCTTTTTGAAAAAAGAAAGGATTGATAATATGAAAAACATAAAATTAGAACAAATGGAAGAATTGGATGCCAAAATTGAAAAAATAAATTATGATTTATCAGGATTAGAATCAAGAAAAAAAGAAATGGAAAATAGTAAATTTGATAAACAACAAAACATAGAAAAATTAGAAGAAGAAAAAAGAGCAATATTAGCCAAAACAGATAAAATGAATAGATTAGAGAAAATAATTTATATAGCATTTGCATCAAAAAATGATTTAAAACAAGTAGATTTACTAAATGCAAAAATTACAGAGTTAAGAAATGAAAAAGATAGTATACAGGGAAAAATCGATATTCAAAATAAATTATATGCAGATACAATTAAAGAAAAAGATAATTATATAGAACAGAGAAGACAATTATATGTTGAAAATACAAAGATTCATGTACAAGAAAAAGAAGATACAGTAAAAACAACACATGTACAGGATTTGGCTAGAATTCATAAGATTGCAAAACAATATGAGAGTAGTGAAATTATGCAAAAAGTATCTCAAACAATAGAAAAATATATTAATAAGATATTTGAAAATACCAAAGAAAATGAAAAAAATGAAGTGGATAAAGAGGAAGAGGCAGAAGCATAGAAGGAGAAAAGTTGAAAGAAGTAGTAGTAAAAAAAATAAGAAAAGAAAATTCAGGATATAAAAAGATTTATTCTACAATGAGTTATAATATAAAAATTAAGAAAAGTTTGAAAAAGAAAGCAGGTGATTAATATAGATGATAGAGTACAAGAATTAATAAATAGTACAAATGAAATGGCACAAGAAACATTTGAAAATCCAAGTAAAATGCGTGACTTTTTAAAAACATTAGCAACAATGTATAATACAAGTTACAATAATATTCTATTATTGAAATCACAAAGAGATAATGTATCATTTATAGCAACTAAAGAAGAATATCAAAAATATAAATATAAAATTAAAGATGACGAAAAACCACTTGAAATAATAAAAAGAATAAAAATAAATAATGATGTTAAATTTAAGGTAGTAGAAGTTTACGATATATCACAAACAGATGCTATAATAAAAAAGAAGGAATATAAAAAAGAATATATAGATACGATCTTAAAAGGAATGTGTGCTAGAAGAAGTTTATATTATGATACCAATAGTCAAATGGCTAATATTGAATCAATTGTTAGTGATATAAGTCATAATACAAGAAATTCAAATATTCCATATTTTGATGTTGATAAATATGCAAGTCAAAGTCAGACAGAGGTTATAGCAACTATTTTTGCAGTAGCAAAAAAATTAGGAATTAATACAAGAAACTATAACATAACAGAAGTATGTAAATGGGGAGTTGATAAAGAAAATCGAAGGTTAAAAGAAAGTTTGAAATATATGCAAAAATTTGTGAATTATTTCGTTAAAGATTTTGAATCACAGGAAAAGATATATAAAATAGAAAAGCAAAAAGAAGATGAAGAAGAAATGGAATAAAGAACTCCATTTAAGAAAGGTGATTATGGAAGAAAAATTTTCAATAGAAATGAATAAAGATGAAATGTTAAGGTACTATGAAAATAAAATAGTAGAAGATGGAATAAAAAGTTGTTCTGAATTTAATACAATAGTGAACTTGACAGATTACAATACTAAAGAAATAAAGTTAGAAAAATATAAAAATGAAATATTACAATTATTATATCGAGATGAAAGAGTAGCAGATGTAGTAATTGATGACGAATTTAATGTAGATATGGTTTTTTATACAGATTATTGTCCATTTTATTATGATGATGAAAAAAATATTATATATAATCAAATAATGGATAGCCCAACTTATCAAGGAATAGAATTAGCAGAATTTGTTGGGTATATGGGAAAAAGAGTAATAGAAGATTCTTATATAAGTACAAGAAATTTAATTAATAACTATGTTCAAACTAAAAGTTTAAAAGATACAGATAAAGAAATTTTAGCAAATTTTTTGAAAAAGAGTATTATAGAAACAGGTTTTTCTGAAAAATATATAGATAATATAAATGTATTTGTAACTTATAAAAATTTTCAAGAATTAGAAAAAGGATTAATGGAGATTGTAAAACAAAAGGATAATGAAGCACTAAAAAAATTCGAAGAAGAGGAATTTGAATAGCAAAAAAGGCTCTAGCTTATAAATTGGCTAGAGTTTTTTATTTATTAAAATGAATAAGAGAACGAGAGATGCCATAAACTCGTTATAAAATAATAAAGTGATAGCTCTGATGGAGGCGATGCTATAAAGTCCATTCGTATGATTACAAAGAATCTATTTGTAAGAAATGCGTCAGTGAGATTTTGTAACATATACTCACAATAAATAAAGAGTTTCAGGAGGCAAAACTTGTAAAAGGGATACACGAGTGTAAAAAGTTTGGGCAAGGATGGACAATGTTATTTTATATAACAGCATTTGTGGTAAATATTATTATTTACATACTAGATTATCATAAACGAAATGATGGGATGAGGGGTTTCGTTTATGGTGTATTATTTTTTTGAATATAAGGGGATAATACATCATTTTACTCATTCAAGGATTTCAGGGTTTCAGATTTTTATAAAATCTGTAAAGATAAGTTGACAATTAGTTTAAACAGAGTTAATATCACACACAACTTAAGAGAGGAGGAGTTGTGATGAGAAGGCTTGTTATTATTGATCAAGATGGAAATTCAATTAAAAATGATATCTTTGAAAAAATATTTGATATTAGAGAAAGTGAAATTGAAAGAAAATTGGAAGTAAGAGAAAGTTTTATAAAAGAAAATAATTTAAAAGATATAACACATGATGATGTAATTAAAGAAATTCAAACAATACCAAATATTGATTCAAGGCAAAAAAAAGAATACTTGATATGATAGATAAGTTATTAGAAAATAGATCAAGGATTCAAAGTTTTGATTGTAAATTGTATTATGAGTCAGGAATCCAAGATGTTATAGGTATATTATTTAGAG
>CAJKKA010000016.1 GCA_905200315.1 uncultured Clostridium sp. | reverse complement strand
GCGAAATAGAAAAAACAGAAAACACAGAAGAAGGATTAAAAATAACAGTAAATGCGGAAGATGCAGAAAGCGGAATAGAAAAAATAGAATACTATGTAAAGAAGTCCACTGATGAAAAATATACAAAATATGACAGCAATCCAATAATAGGATTAACAAGTGGAATTTATAGTGTATATGCAATAGCATACGACAAAGCAGGAAACACAAAGCAATCAAATACAATAGAAAATGTAAGAATCGCAAAAGTATATAAAAATGTAAACGCAACAACAATAAAAAGTAATCCAGAAAAATACTATGGAACAGAAGTACAAGGATTTGAATCATACAATGGACAAACAGGCTGGAAAGTATTTTATGTAAAAGATTACGGAGATGAAAATCCGGATAATGATGTGATTTTTTTAATAACAGGAGATTATATAGAAGCAAGTAAAGTAGATATTGAAAAAACAAAAATGACAAGAATATCAGGAGCAAAATATATAATATACTGGAGTAATTGGCCTCAAATGCAGAAAATGAATCATAATGAGTTATTTAATATAGAAAATGCATTTGATATAGATAATAGTACATATACTAATGCAAAATGCATATCAACATTGTTAAACACAGAAAATTGGACAGAATTTTTAGACAAAAAAGATGGAAGTGGAAAGGCGAGTTATGCAATAGGTGGTCCAACAGTAGAAATGTGGATGAAAAGCTGGAATGAAAAATATCCAGAAACAAATGAAAAGTATAAAAAGTAACAATTATTATGCAATAAAATTTCAAGTATAGGATATTTAGTAGGAATTGGATTAAGTAGTGAAATAGCAAATTCAGTTTCTATATCTTCAATAAATGAATTAGATGGATATAATTATAGTACATTATATTATCCTCAAAAAGGTGGAATACATGATGGAAATCATTATTTAAAACAATATTGGATGGCATCGCCTGTTCATGATATTAATGGACATGATAATGTTTCTATACTTACTGCTGTAAATTATGGATATATTGGTTTCTTTCAAAATATGAATTCTAGCGGACTTCGTCCTGTAATTGCTTTAAAGCCAGGAGTTACGTTAAATCTTGCAGAAGTAGACTAAAATTCATAAAAAATGACTTTGACATTTGGATGGACTTAAAGTCGTCTGCAACTACACTAAAAATAGAAAAATTCTATAATATAAAAAAATACAAACTTGCGAGCTGTTTGTGGGCGACCGATGAGCATTGTTAAGGCAAAGCCTGTTACAATGCCATTGGGGAGGAGCGAGCAAGAAAAGAAAAACAATTCGCAAAACAACCCCATTGGAGATTCTTAAGAACCAAGGGTTCTTAAGTGGGGTAGGATTAAAAGGTAGGGGCAAAGCCCCTAACCTTTTGAAAGAAATTAAAAATATAAGTTTAAGAATTATAAAAAAGGAACTATAAAAAGTTCCTTTTTTGTTTTTATTCCTCATTATGATTTTGATTATTGTTGTTATTATTTTCTTGATTTCTGCTATTGTTATTATTTTTTTTATTTTTCTTGCTCATTAAAAGCACCTCCATTCGTATAAAACTGTAAAAGTTTATTTATACAATTGTATTTTTTGCAAAAATTAATAAATTATACATAGAAGTTTTTAAGAAAATATTATAATTAATATTTAAAAAAGTTGATAAAAAAGTGAAACTTTAGTAAAATTAATTCAAAAAAATAATATTATATATTTTTAGGAGTGTAAGTATATTGAAAGAAAATAATTTTTCACGTAATAAAATAAAGAAAATCGAAGATAGTATTATAGATGAAAATAATGCTAGAAATATATTTTTATATGCTTATTCTGAGAAAAAAGTAGATAAAGAAAAACTAGCTAGAGCAATTTTAAAAACAAATAATAGTAGATATATTAATTTATTTTTCTATCACTTTAATGATATATATAGAAGAGAATTTTTTGACAAAATATTAAGTTTTA
Organism: uncultured Clostridium sp.; assembly: GCA_905200315.1. The sequence continues at coordinate 18,967 of CAJKKA010000016.1, read as the reverse complement.
ATAATTCTAAAGATATTTTTTATGCAATTTATAATTCAGAGAGATTGGAAGATATATATTTTTTTGGGGGATTAAAAAAATTGATTATTTTAGAAGACAAAAAATATATTTCTTTATTATGTTATTATTATTTTGTAATATTAAATAGATATAATAAAGATATGTTAAAAATTGCATCAAAAGTTATGGAAAATGTAACAAAAAATAATGTTAAGAAAAAGGCAACTATAGAATTAGAAAAATATAAAGTAAAAGTGAAAGAATATAATAAATTTTGTTGTAATAAATTTTTAGGACATAATAATATTGTTCCAGATATTATAGTTTGTCATATAAGTATGGATTATGGTAAAATTATAGAAACTTTTTATGATGAAAACTCAAAAGTATCAAGTCATTTTGCCGTATCAAGGAAAGGCAGTTATACACAATTTGTTGATTTGAAAGATAGTGCGTGGGCAAATGGAACTTCTTTAAATAGTGAAAGTGATGTATATTATAAATTTGCTAAAAGTGAAATTGTGAAAACAAGAAAGATGAATGCTAATTATTATACATATTCAATAGAACATGAATCATTTGATGGAACATTAACAAAAGAACAATATGATTGTACAATAAGATTAATGTGTAAAATTATAGATTATATAAAAGAAAATTATGGAAAAAATTTTGAAATAGATGAAAAACATATAATAGGACATATAGATGTTAATCCTATAGTAAGAACAAAGTGTCCTGGAAATAAATTTCCTATTAAAAATATAATACACGATTTACAAAAAATATATAATTACAAGGAGAAAAAATAATGAATTATTTAATGTTAGTAAATAAGTCTAATGTCTTGTCATCTAGTTATATACCTATAGATTTAGTAATTGTTGAAAACAAAAAGGGAGATAACCCTAATTTAATTTTAAAATTAGATAGAGTTGTAGCAGAAATGTTTAAAAAACTCCAAAATGAAGCTTTAAAGGATGGCTACAATATTATTTGCGATTCAGCTTATAGAGATTTTTATTTTCAAATGTATTTAATTGATAAAAAGAAAAAACAAAAGAAGGATTTAAGTCAAATAGCTAAACCTGGTTCATCTGAACATCAAACAGGGCTTTGTATTGATGTTGCAGGTATAGTTAATGGTACATATACGGATAAGGATGCAGATTTAAAAGAAATATACGCATGGCTTGAAAAAAATGCATACAAATATGGATTTATAATAAGATATCCTAAAGGAAAAGAATATATTACCGGTTATCCATATGAACCTTGGCATATAAGATATGTCGGAAGAAAAGTTGCAGAAATAATTGACTTAAATAAGATAACTTTAGAAGAATATTTAGAAAAAACAGTTAGAAATATAAAAATATATTAGGAGATGGAGAGATGTTTTTTGCAAAACCAGGAGAATATAAGCCATGTGGTTTATTTAGTTTACAACATATTATTTTACTATTTATAACAATCGTTCTAATTATAATTGCACTAAAATTAACAAAAACAAACAAGAAAGAAAATATAAGAAAAATTATAATTAGTGTAACAATTTTTTGTTGGATTATGGAAATTATAAAAATTGTTTTTAATCTAAAAATAGGAAATGCTCATAATGTAAATACATATATTCCTTTATATTATTGCAGTATTCTATTGTATGCAGGAATTTTAAGTTCTTTTGGAAAAGGAAAAGCAAAAACATTAGGAGATGTTTTTTTAGCAACAGGTGCTTTTGTTGGCGGAAGCATATTTTTATTATTCCCAACAACATCACTTCCAACATATCCAATATTTCATTATATAAGTTTACAAAGTTTTTTATATCATGGTTGTATGGTGTATTTATCATTGTTAGTTTTAAAAACAAATTACATAGAATTGGAAAAGAAAGATGCAATATATTATTTTATTTTAATTTTAGTAATAAGTGTAGTTGCTCTAATTATAAACAATATATTTGGTAGTAATTTAATGTTTATATCCCAAAATTTTCCAAATACATTTGTGAATGTTATTTATGTTATTTCAGGAAAATTATTTACACCGGTTATGATATTAGGACAAGCTACTTTACCATTTTGGATTGTTTATGAAATAACAAATTTAATAAAAAAGGAGAATGAGAATGCTATCAATTACTGAAGCCAAAAATAGATTGCCACAAGATTTTATAAATGAATTATATGAAAATTATTCCCTTCTTATGGTAGATAAAATATTAATTGGTATGAATAATACAAGATACACGAGCTTAAGAGTAAATACAATAAAATATAATATTCAAGATTTAATGAAATATTTTAAAGAGAAAAATATAAAATTTGAAAGAGTGCCATGGTATAAAGATGCATTGATAATAAAAAATGCAAATGAAAAGGCAATTCAGAAGCTAGATATATATGAAAAAGGATATATTTATTTACAAAGTTTATCAAGTATGGTTCCTCCAATAGTTTTAAACCCTAAAGCAGGAGAAAAAATTCTAGATTTAACTGCGGCTCCAGGAAGTAAAACCACACAATTAGCTGGAATTATGAATAATGAAGGATATATATTAGCAAATGAGTTAGATAAAATAAGATGTGAACGATTAAAACATAATGTTGAAGTTCAAGGGGCAACAATAGTAGAAGTAATAAATTCTAGAGGAGAAAAATTAGGTGAAACTTATGAAAATTACTTTGATAAGGTTTTATTAGATACGCCTTGCAGTGGAGAAGGTAGATTCTTAGCATATTCAAGTGCAACATATAGAGATTGGTCATTAAAAACCGTTAATCAATTAACTAAATTACAAAGAAAATTGTTTGATAGTGCTTACAAGGCAGTAAAACCAGGTGGAACAATAGTATATTCAACTTGCACAATAAATAAAAATGAAAATGAATTTATATTAGAGTGGATTTTAAATAATTATAAGGTAAAACTATCAGACATAAATTTAAATATTAAAGATAGCATACAGGGAAGTAATGAGGGTTTAAATAGAGAAATAGAGAAATCGATAAAAATTTTACCATCAAAAGATATGGAAGGATTCTTTGTTGTTAAATTGAAAAAAGTATAAATAAAAAAGGAACCAAAATATGGTTCCTCTTTTGTAGGTTATGTGGTATAAGTTAGAAGCTAAAAAAATATTTTAGCCAGTAACTCCTACCGGATATTTATCCCGATCTTTCATGATGCTTTACCTCCAGTTACAACACATTAAATGAATACACTATTTGTAACGATTAATATTCTAACATATATGTTTACATAAGTCAACACTTTTTTGAAAAAAATTAAAATTTTATTGAATAATATTTAATTTAATGTTATAACATACGTATTAATAATATTAAGAGAGGAGAAAATAATGGATTATTATTTTGTGAATTATGGCATACTTTTTATTACATTAATTATAACTTTAGGAGCTCAATGGTATATTAATTATTGCTTCAAGAAAACATCTAAAATGAATAATGAAAGAAATATTACAGGTATGCAGGCTGCAAGAGAAATATTAAATGCAAATGGATTGGAAGATGTAAAAGTATTGCAAGTTCCAGGTAGTTTAACAGATCATTATGACCCAAGAAATAAAACAGTAAACTTATCAGATAGTATATACGATAAAACAACAATAGCAGCAATAAGTGTTGCAGCACATGAATGTGGTCATGCAATTCAAGATAAAACAGGATATACATTTCTAAAAATTCGTAAATCTATGGTTCCACTTGTAAATATTGCAAATTATGCAGGCTATATTTCAATTTTAATTGGTGTAATATTTTCATTATTAGATTTAATTTGGATAGGAATAGCATTAGAAGCAATAATTTTACTGTTTCAACTTGTTACATTACCAGTAGAGTTCGATGCTTCAAAAAGAGCATTAAATCAAGTAGAAGAATTAGGAATTTTAGATAATAATGAATTAAAATATGGTAAAAAAATGCTTGTATCTGCAGCACTAACTTATGTAGCAGGAGCTGCAACTGCAATGTTGCAAATTTTAAGATTAATATTAATTTTTGGAGGAAGAAGAGATGATTAAAAATTTAAAAGAATGGATTTTAAATTTTATAAATGGTTTCTGTATGGCACTAGCAGATAGTGTTCCAGGGGTATCTGGGGGAACAGTTGCATTTATATTAGGATTTTACGATAAATTTATAGGTTCGTTAGATGGTTTATTTAGAGGAAAAATGGAAGAAAAAAAATCTGCATTATTATTTCTTATTAAACTTGGTATAGGGTGGGCTTGTGGATTTATAATAGCAGCATTAGTTTTAGGAAGTATATTTAATGAACAAATTTATAACATAAGTTCTTTGTTTATTGGATTTATAATATTTGCAATTCCAATAGTAATTTATGAAGAAAGAGAAGCTTTAAAGAAAAATTACTTAAACGTTCTATTTGCGTTAATAGGAATAGTATTTGTAGTTGCAATTACACTTTTAAATCCTGCAAGTGGCCAAGGAATAAGTGTACATGTAGATAATTTAAGTATTGGACTTATAGCATATGTATTTTTTGCAGCAATGATAGCAATTTCTGCAATGGTTTTACCAGGAATCTCTGGTTCAACATTATTACTTATATTTGGACTTTATGTTCCAATTATGTCTGCAGTAAAAGAGTTTTTACATATGAACTTTTCATACTTTCCAATACTATGTGTATTTGGATTAGGAGTTATAACAGGAATAGTGTTATTTGTAGGATTAATTAGAAAAGCTTTAGAAAAATTCAGACCACAAACAATATATGTAATAATAGGAATGATGATAGGTTCATTATTTTCTATAGTAATGGGACCAACAACACTTGAAGTACCACAAGCAGCAATGAATTTTAGCACATTTAATATATTATTCTTTATAATAGGTGGAGTAATAATAATAGGACTACAAGCATTTAAAATGTTTTTGAAGAAAGATAATGAATAACTATGAAATTTTAGAAAAAGGAAAACAATAAATATGGAAAATAATATTACAGTAAAAGAAATTATTAATATAGTTGAAAAAGCATCAACTGATTTTGAAAAAGAAAACTCAGAATTAAAAAGGAAATATTTGATTTGGAATATAGAAACTTTTAATTTTTTGGCTTCAAAAGTATCAGTAGGGTTAGGATCATTTGGGACAGGATATCCTTTTTATGCATTAGATGAGAGAATGCAAGGGAAATTACCAATTATACATGAACAAGTTAGATATAATAGACAACTGGTAAAAGATGGAGAAGGTGTTAAAAATTCAATTTGGAAGTGCAAATCATGTTTAAAACAAAACTATAAAAATATGCCTGATTTAAAAACTATATGTAAACCATGTCCCAATATGATAAATGAATTAAAACCAAGAAAAATCATAAATAGGTTGCCCGATTTGGATATGTGGGTTATTTGTAAAGATGGATGTGTGGAAGTTGCACAAGAAGAAATTAGAGAACTTTTAAATGAAATTGGAATGAACACATCTGATGTTGATCCGATTTCTTCAATTAATGATGTACATAGAATTGCAAGTCAAATAAAAAATAAAGAGTTTTCAAGAACTTTTTTACCTATTGATGCGCATATAATTGAATATTCAAAAATAAAAAATTTAATTGAACAAGTTCCAGAAGAACTTCAAAGAGCTAAAAAAGAAGGAAGAAAGCCATATCTTCCTATTCATCCAAAATCATATAGAAAAGATTGGCAATATGATGATGAGGCATATAATTTTGTATATGACTATTTATCAGCATTTACAGGATTCAATTTTACAATGCAATTGGAAGAAAGTTTAATGAATAGCAGAATAAGAGTTGCAAAAGAAAATACAAATGAAGAATTATTAGATTATCTTTTTAAATCTGCCACACCATCAAATTTAAGAAGATTTCAGAATTTAGAACTAGAAAATTATTTTAAGAAAAAAATAAATAACTGGAGATTAAAAAACTTAGAAGATCAAGAATGTCAAAGATAGTAAAATAAAAAAGAAAGGAATTATAAAAATGAATAAAAGAATTGATTTACATATTCATACAACAATGTCAGATGGAGTTTTAAGTCCAAAGGATGTAATAGATGAAGCTTATAAAAATGGAGTTTCGGTTATTGCAATTGCTGACCATGACACAATAGAAGCATATAATGATGAACTTTTTAATTATGCTAATAGTAAAAATATAAAATTAATTAATGCAGTTGAAATATCAACAAAAACGAATAAAGCTGGAATACATGTATTAGGATATGGATTTGAACTAGATAATGAAGAATTTAAACAACGTTTAAGTAAAATTAGGAATGCAAGACATGATTATTTGCATAATGTTGGAAAGAAATTAAAAGAAATAGGCTATATTTTAAATGTTGAGGAGTTAGATAAAATTGATGCAGTTACTAAAGCTCATATAGCTTTAGATGTTGTAAATAACGAAATCAATAAAGAAAAATTACTAAATGATTTTGGTCATATTCCAAATAAAGGAGAATTTATAGAAACTATAATGAATGAAAATTGTCCAGCTTATGTAAAAAAAGAAACTGTAACACCAAAAAGAGCAGCAGAAATTATAAGAGATGCAAAGGGAAAAGTTGTTTTAGCTCATCCTGTAGCATATGTGCACGAAGATAATTTTAGCGATGAGGATATTTTAAACATTATAAATGACATGAAACCAGATGGATTAGAAGCTAATTACTTATATGTTGATCGTAATAACAATAAAATTAATGAAGTAGAAAAATGGAATAACTTTGCAAAAGAGAATAATCTTTTTGTAACTGCAGGTTCAGATTTTCATAATAAAGATGGAATTAGACCAGAAATTGGCTTTATAAATACAAATTTTGTTTTAACAGATATAGAAATAGATTCAATATTAAAGAATTTATTATAAAGTTATGTATAATTAACAAAAAATAATAGGAGGAAAATATGTCTTTTATAGATGAGATAAAGCAAAGAGCAAAGAATGATTTAAAAACTATTGTACTTCCAGAAGCAACAGATATAAGAGTTTTGCAGGCAACGGAAAATATACTTAAAGAGCAATTTGCAAATGTTATATTGGTTGGAGAAAAAGATACAATACTAAATATTGCACATGAAAGTAATATTAATATTACTGGTGTAAAAATTGTAAATCCTGCAAAATCTGATAATTACGAAAAGTATGTAAATGATTTTTTTGAGTTAAGAAAGAAAAAAGGGATGACAATTCCAAAAGCAAAAGAACTTTTATTAGATCCAGTTTACTATGGAATGATGATGGTTAAAGAAAATGAGGCAGATGGTTTGGTTTCTGGTGCAATTCATTCAACAGCAGATACATTAAGACCTGCACTTCAAATTTTAAAAACAGCACCAGATACAAAGCTTGTTTCTGCATTTTTCTTAATGCTTGTTCCAAATTGCGAGTATGGGGAAAATGGAACTTTTGTATTTTCCGATTGTGGTTTAAATGTAAATCCAAATTCCGAGGAATTAGCAGAAATTGCTCATTCTTCAAGCAAAAGCTTTGAACAACTTACTGGAAAACAATCAAAAATTGCAATGCTTTCATATTCAACATATGGAAGTGCTAAATCTGAACTTACCGAAAAAGTAATTAATGCCACAGAACTTGTAAAACAAAATTATCCAGAGTTACAAGTTGATGGAGAATTGCAATTAGATGCAGCAATTATACCAGAAATTGCAGATATGAAAGCTCCAGGAAGTGATATAAAAGGAAAGGCTAATACTTTAATATTCCCTGACTTAAATGCAGGAAATATAGGTTATAAATTAACACAAAGATTTGCAAAAGCAGAAGCTTATGGACCACTTTGCCAAGGAATTGCAAAACCTGTAAACGATTTATCACGTGGATGCAATAGCAAAGATATAGAAGGTGTTGTGGCAATTACAGCTGTGCAAGCACAAAAATAATAATTTGAAAAGGAGAAGATATAATGAAAATTTTAGTTTTAAATTGTGGAAGTTCATCTTTAAAATATCAATTAATAAATATGGAAACAGATGAAGTTATGGCTTCAGGAAAATATGAAAGAATAGGGGAGAAAGAAGCTTTTATAACTCATAAAGTAAATGGTAAAAAAATAGTAATTGAACATACTGCTATGAACCATGAAGAAGCAGTAGATTTTACATTAAAACAACTTGTTAACCCAGAATATAAAGTTATAGATTCTTTAGATGAAATAAATGCAATAGGACATAGATTAGTTCATGGAGGGGAAAAAATAAGCGAATCTGTTGTTATAGATGATAACGTTGTAAATGTACTAAAAGAATGTATAGATTTAGCACCGCTTCATAATCCTGCTGGAATAATAGGAATAGAAGCTTGCAAAAAAGTTATGCCTGGTAAACCAATGGTAGGTGTTTTCGACACAGCTTTTCATCAAACAATGCCTAAAGAAAGGTATTTATACCCTATAAACTATGAATACTATGAAAAATATGGAATAAGAAAATATGGATTCCATGGAACTTCTCATATGTATGTTTCAAATAGACTTGCAGAAATAGAAAACAAAGATATTAAAGATATGAAAATAGTTACTTGCCACTTAGGACAAGGTTCAAGTATATGTGCTGTTGAAGGAGGTAAGTCTGTAGACACAAGTATGGGATTAACACCTCTTGCTGGAATACCAATGGTTACTAGAAGTGGAGACTTAGACCCATCTGTTGTTACATTTTTAATGAAAAAAGAAAATTTAACTCCTGAAGAGATAGAAAACAAATTAAATAAAGAAAGTGGTGTTCAAGGAATCTCAGGACTTGCACCAGATTTTAGAGAAATAGAAGCAGAATCTGTAAATGGAAATGAAAGAGCAGATATCGCAATGAAATCTTTTAAATATGCAGTTGCAAGTTTTATAGCAAAATATGCAGTTGCAATGAATGGTGTAGATGCAATAGTATTTACAGGTGGAGTTGGAGAAAACCAAATAAAAATAAGAGAAGGAATATGCAATCAACTTACATTTATGGGAGTTGAAATAGACCCAGAGAAAAACAATGTAAGAAGTGAAGAAAAATTAGTATCAAAAGATTCTTCAAAAGTTAAAGTATATGTAATACCAACAAATGAGGAATTAATGATAGCAAAAGAAACAGAAAGATTGGTAAAATAATGAAATTGGGGACGGGGTCAAAAATCACTATAAAAGATGATTTTTGACCCCGTCCATCGTTTATTCATTTATTAAATTCACAATAGTTTGCAAAACTAAATTTGTCATTATATCGTAATTCATATTTGAATGTTTATGATAAACAATTTCATGACATAGGTTATCTATTAAACCTATTATTATATGAACTTTTTCAAATAAATTTTCTGAATTAAATCCATTTTGAATTAATAAATTTGTTATATTTTCTGTCATTTTTATTTCATGTTTATGAAAAAATTCAGCAATTTCTTTATCAGAATGAGTCATAGCTGTTATTTCTTCGTGAGCTTGTTGAGAAAGCTTATGATTTTCTATAAATTTATTAATCATTTCTCGTAAAACATTTTCAATGTTATTTTTATTAATTTTAGTTTCAGCAATATTTAACATAGGATAAAAAATATCATCTGCATAAATTTTAATACCCTCAATTAAAATATCGTGTTTATCTTTAAAATAATTATAAACAATACCAGTAGAAACACCTGCAGCTTTAGCAATTTCAGCAGTATTAGTATTATAATAACCCTTCTTACAAATTAACTCAAAACCACATTTAATTATTTTTTCTTTCTTCTTAATAGAACGCTTTTGAACAGGTTCTCTAATAGAACTTTCTTTCATAACAAACCTCCATAATAAACAAAATTATAAAATGAAAATAAAATTATGTCAAACATTAAAATTACATTATCATAAAATCAAAAATATATTTTTTTGAAATGCCGCGTAAGCGAGCAAACGAACAGATTATTCTGTGAGTGCGATTTGGAGCAATCTTCATTTTATTAATTTACATATTTGAAACATATGAATAATGTATATTAATTTTATAAAAAAGATAATTATATGTTAAATGGTCTTTTGACCATTTTAAAATCCGAAGATTGCGACACCAAGGCATAAAAAACAATATATTTTTGATTATATAAAATGAAATGTGAAATAAACTTCAAATTCTATTGACAATTATACTATAAAAAAATATAATAAAAAAGAAAAAATATGAAACAAATTTCATATAAGGAGGAAAGAATGAAAAAAATAGTAGAATTAAAAAATGTTAGTAAAGTTTATAAAGCAGGAGAAAAAGAGTTTAAAGCACTAGACGATATTGATTTATCTATAAACAAAGGAGAGTTCGTTGTAGTACTAGGACCATCAGGTGCTGGAAAATCTACATTACTTAATTTAATAGGAGGTATGGATACACCAACAAGTGGTCAAATAATTATAGATGATGAAAATATTTCAAACTATAATGAAGAAAAAATAAGTGAATATAAAGCAGAAAACATAGGATTTATTTTTCAATTTTATAACATCTTACCAACACTTACAGTGTTAGAAAATGTTGACAACTATCAGGAGCAGATACTAAAGGTTATAAAATAGAAGATGAAATAACTTGGCATATATCTGGTAATAATACATATTATACTTCAAAAATAGTAGGATTTAATAAAGACTCACAAAATCAAAATGTAACAATGACAAGGAAATACTTAGAAAGCTTAGGAATAGAATATAAGCCAGATTCATTATATACAAATACAGATTTAATAGGAACATTTTTAGTATCTAAATTCCTTGCAAGAAAAATAAATAAAATAGATATAGTTTCTAGTTTAAAAGCAAATGAATAAAATGTGGTACATTATTTTTACTACAAGATGAATTATTAGAAATAAATTAATGTAAAACGTTGTAGGGGCGGACGCCTTAAGTCCGCCCAAATAAGAAAAAAGGTGATAATTATGCAATTGTTATTAGGGTTAGGAATCCCATTATTAGGCACAGTGCTTGGAGCTGCAATGGTATTCTTTATGAGAAATAAAATGAATATAAAAGTAGAAAAAATACTTTTAGGATTTGCATCTGGAGTAATGATAGCAGCTTCAATATGGTCGTTAATTATGCCATCTATAGATATGGCAAAAGAACAAGGCAAAATTGCTTGGATACCGGCAAGTATAGGATTTTTATTTGGAATAGTATTTTTACTTGTATTAGATAGTTTAATTCCACATATGCACTTGGAAAGCGATAAGCCAGAAGGTATAAAAACAAAACTTAAAAAAACTACAATGCTTGTTTTAGCAGTTACACTCCATAATATACCAGAGGGAATGGCAGTAGGTGTAACATTTGCAGGAACAATAATAGGGAACACAGGAATAACAATGGCAGGAGCTTTTGCACTTGCTATTGGAATTGCCATACAGAACTTTCCAGAAGGTGCAATAATATCAATGCCATTAAAAAGTGAAGGGATGAGCAAAACAAAAGCATTTATGTATGGAGCATTTTCAGGAGTTGTAGAACCAATAGGAGCGATAATAACAATACTATTTACCAAAGCAGTTATACCAATACTTCCATATATACTTTCATTTGCAGCAGGAGCGATGATATATGTAGTGGTAGAAGAACTAATACCAGAATCACAAGCAGGAGAACACTCAAATATAGGAACAATAGGGGTAGCAATAGGATTTGTAGTAATGATGATTTTAGATGTAGCGTTAGGATAAATAAATTGGAATTTTATAATGCAAAGAGACGACACACCTTTTGAGTATGTCGTCGTTTTTTTCTTAGGTCTAATTAGTCGATAGAAGATACAAGGATGTTTTTCATGCCATTATCATTCTTCTTTCTTCCTTCTTTAGCAACCAACTTGCCATAATTTATGAAGCTTCTCTGTCCATATTCTGTTGTGATAGTACAACTACCAATTTCAGAATGAATGTCTAATGTATTAAACATCATTTCAGTATATTCTTTGGATTCGTTGGGCTTAAGTTCTGTACCTAAGATTTCAAGTGTGACTGATGTCTGATTTGTTACTGTCATAACAGCACCTCCTAATTAATTTGTAATTCTATTATATTATAATTTACATAAAATGTCAAATCTTGCTTTTAATCACATTTTACATATATAATTCATTTGTTATTGGAATTGCCATACAAAATTTTCCAGAAGGCGCAATAATATCAATGCCATTAAAAAGTGAAGGAATGAGCAAACCAAAAGCATTTATGTATGGAGCATTTTCAGGAGTTGTAGAACCAATAGGAGCGATAATAACAATACTATTTACCAAAGCAGTTATACCAATACTTCCATATATACTTTCATTTGCAGCAGGAGCAATGATATATGTAGTAGTAGAAGAACTAATACCCGAATCACAAGCAGGAGAACACTCAAATATAGGAACAATAGGAGTAGCAATAGGGTTTGTAGTAATGATGATTTTAGATGTAGCTTTGGGTTAAATTCCTATACTATAAAAAAGTGGCTTCGCCACGCGGGTCGTCGGGGACGCCGACCCCTACATCTAAAATAGAAAATTCTTATAATAGAACAAAGAAACTCCATTTTTGGAGCTTCTTATATTTACAGATTCCATTACCTTTATAGGTTCTTTTAAAGTAAAATATGTTAATAATCCAGATATAATTACTAATACTGCAAGAAAAAGAATAGCTATAATAATATCCATAGTGTCCCTCCTTAAAAATATTTATTTTCAAAGTTACATTATATAAATATGTTTAGATTCTATCACATTTTTATGTAGAATACTAGTACTATCGGCTATTTTATGATATAATTCAAATGTCATAATTCCAAAAGGAAGGGTAGAAAGTTGAATTTTAGAAGATATTAGAAAGGAGACATTTTTATGAGTACAGTAGCTTTTATCTTACTATGCCTTGGAATCATACTGTTTGGTTTGTTTATTGGATTATTTTTAGTCATTATTGAAGAAAAAAAGAAAAAAACAGATCTTTTTTGCGAAGATAATCTGATCTATAGGAAATTTACAGACCAAGATGATGTTTCTATTGATGAGGTAGTGAAAAGATTCAAACAAGATAATTAATTAAAAAAATCCCCTTAGAGGTACTAGGAAAATTAAAAAAATGGTGTTTGAAAAACTTCCAAACACCATTTTTGAGTTTAATTAATAATTTTTTTAAGGTCTTTTAAATTAATTGAATAGAATTTTTCTAATGCTTCATAATATTCATTGTCAGCTTTTTCGAAAGCACCTTCTTGTTCAGCTGTTTTTATCATATTATCAAAATCAGCAGATAAATTTTCCTTTAATTGGTCAAAATTAAGAGGCATAATAGCTGAAACATACTCATCAAATTTTTTCTTTATCCATTCTTCCACTTTTTTTTGGTAGGTTGGTCCTATATGAATGGAGAAGCGGACTTCGCCACTACCGTAGTTATATTTGGTAACTGCAGTTATCACTGCGTTCAAATACTTATCTTTAACTTTTTTTGCCGTTTTATTTGTATTAGGTAAAGAGTTATAACAAGAGTAAACTGCATCCGCGTCTGTTGATTCTTCATTTGAATAATATTCTTTCTGCAATTCAAGATTTGCAAAAGAATTTAAGATTATTATCTTAATAGGTACTGCATACCTTTCGGAAAACCATGGATCATTGCACACTCTAACAAGTTCTGTAGCTGATGCAATCCTCCTTTTAATTGATGTTTGCTATTATATATGATTAAACTAAGGAGTAAGCGTTCCTTACTCAATTAGTGAATTAAGGAATTTGATTAAATAATAATTGCTAATATAAGTTGAATTATACAATTATTTTTGGCAAATTGCAAGGATATCAAAAAATTATATAATATAAAAAGTTACTTAACTACACTGGTCAATCTAAGAAGATCAATCTTTTATTAGTGCTAATTAGTCGATAGAATAACACAATGGAAAGAGGCGAGAATAGATTAAAAAAATACAAGATTTAGCAGGGCAAGTAGAGGGAAGTAGTATTACAGAGAAAGTTTATATAAATATTTCACAAGATTATGCCTTTGAAGAATTATCAAAGGCAAATTAAATATCTACTGCATTCTTTACTGCATTAATTTCAAAAAAATAACCATACAAAATATTGATATCTCAATACCTGTATGGCTTTTCTTGTTTGGTGCAGATGGCCGGAATCGAACCGGCACGGTTTATTCAACCGCAGGATTTTAAGTCCTGTGCGTCTACCAGTTCCGCCACATCTGCATTTGTTATATGAACTGGTATTTTGTCTTTCGACATTTGCTATTATAATATTATAATTAGATAATGTCAATACTTTTTTTAAAATAAATTTATTTTTTATGATTAATTTTTGATAAAAAGTTGCATTTTTATATCAATTTTTTAATATATATGTTAAAATAATTTGGAAGTAAGGAGAAAATTTTATGGTTGAAAAAAATAAAGAATATATTGTAGATATAATAGATAATGGATTTGAAGGAGAAGGTATTGCAAAAATAGAGGGCTTTACTATTTTTATTCCTAATGCAATAAAGGGTGAAAAGGTTAAAATTTTAATTGTAAAAGTTTTAAAATCACATGCTTTTGGTAAAATTTTGGACATAATCGATAAATCGGATAAAAGAGTCGAATGTGATTGCGAAACATATAAAAGATGTGGCGGTTGCAATATGAGACATATAGAGTATGAAGAAACTTTAATAATAAAAAGAAATTCTGTACAAGCTTTGGTAAATAAAACATTAAAAAATAAAGTTCGAGTAAAAAATACAATAGGAATGGAAAATCCGCTTCACTATAGAAATAAAGCACAATACCCAATAGGAATGAATAAGGAAAATAAACCTGTAATTGGTGTATTTGCAAGAAGAAGTCACGAAATTATACCTATAAATAATTGTTTAATACAAAAGCCTATTTCAGAGCAAATTGCTAAATTTATTTTAGAATATATTACAAAAAATAATATATCTGTATACGATGAAAAAAGCGGAAAAGGTATATTTAGGCATTTAGTTATAAAAGTAGGAGTAAAAACAAATGAAATAATGTGTATACTCGTTATTAATGCGAATTCATTTAAAAATGAAAATAAATTAGTAGAAGAACTTGTTAAAAATTTCCCCAATATTAAAACAATAGTAAAAAATATAAACACAAAAAACACAAATGTAATTATGGGAAAAGAGAATATTGTACTGTATGGAGATGGCTATATAAAAGACATATTAGGAGATTATACTTTTAAAATTTCACCACAATCATTTTATCAAGTAAATCCGCTTCAAGCAGAAAAATTATATAATTTAGGAGTAGAAGCAGCAAAAATAACAAAAAATGACATTGTATTTGATTTATATTGTGGTATTGGTACAATTTCATTATTTATGGCAAAGTATGCAAAAAAAGTATATGGAGTTGAAATAGTAGAACAAGCAATAAAAGATGCAAAAGAAAATGCAAAAACTAATAATATAGAAAATACAGAATTTATAGCAGGAGACACAGAAATAATATTAGATGATTTAATAAATAATAAAAAAATAATACCAGATGTTGTTATGGTAGATCCGCCACGAAAAGGATTAGATAATAGAACTATAGAAAATATAAACAAAATAAAACCAAATAGAGTTATATATATAAGTTGCAATCCTGCAACACTAATAAGGGACTTAGCAAAATTCGAAGAATACTATGAAATAAAATCAATACAGCCTGTAGATATGTTCCCATTCACAAGCCACGTTGAGTGTGTTGCGGTGATGTGTATAAAATAAAACTTAAAACCATTGCGAGAGTAATAAAATTTAAAAATATAAAGAAAAATATAATTGATTAAAAACTAAAAAAATTATACAAAATATAAAAAAATTATTGAAATTAAAATTAACCTGGTAAATGGTTGATTGGTAAAAATAAATAGAACAACTATATATTTTCCGAAAGTAAAGCATTTTTGATGCTTTATTTTTTTGAACTTTTTTGGAGGTTGATATTGTATGAAAAATAAAATAATAAAAGAAAAAATAAATAAAATGACTAAGATATCTAAAGAAATTTATGACGAAATAGTAATAGAAAAATTTTTAGAGATGAATTTGAATAAAAAATTAGATGAGCGTGTATTAGAAAGAATAATATTAGCTCATCTTTCATTTTTTTCAGATAATGATTTTTATGAGTATGAAAAATTAAGTATATATGAAAAAAACATATATTTTCGAATGATAACTCAGGGAATGGTTTCTTTGTATCTAAATAACAAATATTTAGATAGGCAAGATTATAGAAAAAAATTTCAAATCTTAGATGAAATAACAAAAATATTAGTATATCTATAATTATTTAATAAAAAAAATTTTACTATACAATTAGACATTTAATGTTAAAAAGTGCTATAAAATCGATTGTGGTGCGAATAAAAAGGAGAATAAGTAGATGAAAATATAAAAATTTAATTATAGTAAAAATAACAAGTAAAAGAAATGGAGGAATTTAAATTGAAATATAAAAGATATTTTTTAACAAGTGAAAGTGTAACAGAAGGGCATCCAGATAAAGTAGCTGATTTAATATCAGATGCAATATTGGATGAATGTTTAAAACAAGATAAAAATTCAAGAGTAGCAGTTGAAACTCTTATATCAAAAGACAAGGTAATTGTTGCAGGACAAATAACATCAAATGCAACAATTGATATAGAAAAAATAGTAAGAGAAAAATTAAAAGAAGTAGGTTATACAGATTCAAAAATAAATATGGATTATAAAACTTGCGATGTAGAAATAAATATTACAAAACAAAGTAATGATATAGCAATGGGAGTTGATTATGGAGGAGCAGGTGATCAAGGAATTATGTTTGGTTATGCTACAGATGAATCAGAAGATTATATGCCATATCCAATAAGCATTGCAAATAGACTTGCAAAACAGTTGGCAACAGTTAGAAAAAATGGAGAAATTCCATATTTGAAATCAGATGGAAAAGTACAGGTGACTGTTGAGTATGTTAATGACGAGCCATTCAGAATTGATACGATATTAATATCAACACAACATTCAGAAAATGTAGATATTGAAATTTTACAAAAGGATATATTAAAAAAAGTAATAATGCCAATAGTAAAAGAAGATATGATCGATGTGGAAACAAAATTTTATATTAATCCGACAGGAAGATTTGTTTTAGGAGGAGCTATTGCTGATACAGGATTAACAGGAAGAAAAATAATTGTAGATACTTATGGAGGAGTGGCACATCATGGAGGTGGTGCTTTTTCTGGTAAAGATGGAACAAAAGTGGACAGATCAGCATCATATATGTTAAGACATATTGCAAAAAATGTTGTTGCTAATGGACTTACAAGAAAATGTGAAATACAACTTTCTTATGCAATAGGAGTAAGAGAGCCAATATCAATTTATATAAATTGCTTTAATACAAATAGAGTACCAGAGTGGTTAATAATAAAATTGATAAAATCAAAATTTGATTTAACTCCGCAAGGTATAATTGAATATTTGAAATTAAGAGAGCCAATATTTTCTAAAACTACAAATTATGGTCATTTTGGAAGAGAAGGCTTTACATGGGAAGAATTTGTACAAATGTAATGAAAAATTAAATAGGACTTGTATAAAGTGAGTGTAAGAGTTAAGATACAACACAAACTTTATATAAGCTCTTTTTTTATAAAAAATGGAGGAATTAAAGTGTATATTTTAATATTAATAGGTGTAGCAATGATAAGTTCTTTTTTAACATTGTTACTACATTGTTGTTTAATCGTAGGAAAGGAAAGTGACAGAAGATGGGAGGAAGAAGTGATTACGAAGAAAGAAGAAAAAGAAGAATAGAAAGGTATAAGGAATTATCTCTAAAAGCACAAGAAAGATCTAGCCAATATAGTAATTCAAACGCCAATAGAATACTACAAATTGCACCTGGACAACCAATATTGGTAGGACATCATTCTGAAAAAAGACATAGGAAATTAATCAAAAAGGCACAAGATGATATTAGGAAATCAATAGAAGAAGATAATAAAAGTAACTTTTATAAGGAAAGGGCAGAAAATGCTGAAAATAGTAAAGTAATATATAGTGATGATCCACAAGCAATAATTAAACTAAAAGAAAAATTGGAAAGATTGGAAAATGAAAAAGCTAGTATAAAAGCAAGAGAACATAGTACATGGGAACTTACTAATATAGGAGCAACAATAAGAGAAACTAAAAAAAGAATCGAAAGACTTGAAAAATTAGAGAATATAGAATTCCAAGAAATTAATTTTGAAAATGGAAAAGTTATTCATAATAAAGAAATAAATAGAATTCAATTTTTATTTGACAATATTCCAGATGAAGACACGAGAAAAATATTAAAGTCTTATGGATTTAGATGGTCTAGATATGAAAAAGCATGGCAGAGAGTGTTTAATTTGAACTGTATAAGGGCAACTAATATTATAGTAAAAGAAATTGCTGAAAAAGCAAAAGAAAAAGAGGAGGATGAAGAATTTGAATAAGATAGAATTATTAGAAGAAATGTATGAAATGGAAGCACACAATTGGATATGCTATTCAAAAGATTTATCATTAACAGAGGCGAAAAAAGGATTTTCAAAGGAATGGGAAGAAAGCAAAGAAAAAATAGGTTTATTACAAGAAATGATAGATGAACAAAAAAGTGAAGAAAAAGTTAATCATCCAAAAAGACAAATAAATGAAGAAGAATTTGAGTAACACAAGTTAGGAGATGAAGAAAATTGTTAATTGCTAAAATTGATATGGTAAATAAAAAAGAATATGAAGAATCAGAAATATATAAGGAAATAAAAATTATAATTCCCAGAAGTAGAGAAGAGTTAGAAAAAGATTTTGAATATCTTGGATTAAATTACAACAATTATACAACACAAGATACACATATAAAAGAATGTATATTTAT
>CAJKKA010000015.1 GCA_905200315.1 uncultured Clostridium sp. | reverse complement strand
TTTAAAGTTTTTGTTCATTTTCTTACATCTCCTTCTTTTGTTTTTGAGCACGTAGTACCATACCACTACGCTTAAATTTTACATTTCAATTATAATTGAAAATATTATTTAAGGCAATAGTATTTTGTTCTTTTTTTGATTTATTTTTGCTTTCATTTGTATAATTTTATTTTGTTTTCTTTATTATTTTTAGTCTTGAAAATTCTTCTCTTTCTCTTTCTTCTAGTATGCTTTGTATTTTTTTTATTTTTTCTATGTCTTCTGGAATTATTATATCTTTTAAGGCATTTGATCTCTTTTTTACTTTTTCTACTGCTTTATTTATTCTAAGTATTGTATTTTCTAGTTCTGCAAGTTCTATTGTTGCTTTTTTTATTTCATTAAAGGTTTCTATTACTTCGTCCACTTGTATGCTTGTATTATAAAGCCCATATTTTAATTCTTTTTGTGGCTTTTCATATATTATTGATGGAATTTCAACTCCCATAACAGTTTTATATTTTATATCTATTTTTTCATTAAAATCTATCTCTTCTGTAATATTTTTTAATTCTTCCATTCCTATGTCTACACTTGCCATTTTTATTTTTTCTATTCCATTTATAAAAAGTTCATTTAGTTTCTCTTTTTTTTCTTTCATTTTTTTTGCGTATTTTTCTTTTTCCATTTCTAGAATTATTTTCTTTTTTTCTAATAGGTCATGTCCTTGCATAGATAGATTTAACTTGCTTTTTATTTTCATTAAATTATTTTTAGTTGGTAATGCTGATGTATCCATTTTTTTGTACCTCTTTAATTATTTACACTTATTTTGTCCCACTCTTCTTTAGGTAAAATTTTTAAAACTTCCCAACCCAGGTCTAAAGTTTCGTTTATTGTTCTACTTTCTGAATTTTGTTGATTTATAAATTTTTCCTCAAATGCTTTTCCAAATTCTAAATATTTCTTATCTATTTCTGATAAATCTGCTTCTCCTAATACTTTTGATAATGCTCGTACTTCTTGTACTTTTGAATATGATGAGAATAATTGGTCTGAAAGTTCTCTGTGGTCTTTTCTTGTATATTCCTCTCCTATTCCATCTTTCATTAGTCTTGATAATGAATCTAATATATTTATAGGTGGATTTATTCCTTTTTTGTATAAATCTCTTGAAAGAACAATTTGACCTTCGGTTATATATCCTGTCATATCTGGTATAGGATGTGAAATGTCATCGTTTGGCATAGTTAATATTGGTATTTGTGTAATTGAACCTTTTCTTCCTTTTATCATTCCTGCTCTTTCATATATAGAGGCTAAATCGCTATATAAATATCCTGGATATCCTTTTCTACTTGGAATTTCGCCCTTTAGGGTTGATACTTCTCTTAAAGACTCTGCATATGCTGTCATATCTGTTAAAACTACCAATACTTGCATATCTAAATCAAATGCTAAGTATTCTGCACATGTAAGTGCAACCTTTGGTGTTAAAATTCTTTCAACAGCAGGATCATTTGATAAGTTTTGGAAAGTAACAACCTTTGAAAGTATGCCATTTTCTTCAAAGCTTTTTCTAAAAAACTCTGCCGTTTCATATTCTGCTCCCATAAGTCCAAAAACCACCGCAAAATTTTCATCGTCTTTAATATTTGCTTGTCTAATTATTCTTTCTGTTAAATCATTATGATTTATTCCACTACCTGAAAAAATTGGTAACTTTTGTCCTCTTATTAATGTCATTAAACAATCTATGGCAGAAATTCCTGTTTCTATAAAATTTCTTGGGTATTGTCTAGCTATAGGATTTATTGCTTTCCCTGAAATATTTCTTGAAATGTTTGATTCTATTTCACCTAAGCCATCTATTGGTTTACCACTTCCATTAAACACTCTTCCTAGCATTTCTTTAGATAATTTAATTTGAAGTGGTTTACCCTCTAACTCTACTTTTACACCCTTTAAGTTCATTTCATTAGTACCTTGGTATACCTGAATTACTGTTATGTCTTCATTTAACATTATAACATTACCAATTCTTACTTCTCCATTTTCTAATACAAGTTTTACTTGTTCATCAAACGAAATGTTTTCTGGTGTTTTTAAGTATACTAATGGTCCATTAATTTCATCTAAACCAATATATTGAATCTTCAATTTTTTCCCTCTTCTCTTAAATGTGATTTTCATATATTTTTTCTAATTCTTTTAGCTTTTCTTTTACACTTTTGTTGAATTTATTAAATTCACTAATTTCATCGTTTTTTATTATAAATTTAATTTTTATATACTCTTCAAATATCCCTAATTCTTTAATTTTTGATATTGGTATTCCTTTTTCTATTAGCTTTAATGAATTTTTATAAATTAATAATATAGTATTCATCATTTCATATTGTTTTTCTAATGGTACAGATGTATCTATTTCGTTAAATGCACTTTGTTGTAAGAAACCTACTCTAATTGCTTTTGCTACTTCTAAAACCAATTTTTTTGTATCTGATAGTACATCTTGTCCTACAACTTTTGCTATTTCTAGTAATTCATTTTCCTCTTCTAGTAATTCAACAATTTGTTGCCTTATCTCTATAAAGTCCGGATTTACATTTGTTTCGTACCATTCTTGTAAATTATTTATATATTCACTATAGCTTATGTTCCAATCAACTGCTGGATAATGTCTAGAATAAGCAAGTTCTCTACTCAAGCCCCAGAAAGTATGAACAAATCTTCTTGTATTTTGTGTAACTGGTTCTGAAAAGTCTGAGCCTTGTGGTGAAACAGCTCCAATTATTGTAACAGAACCTTTTTCTCCATTTGTACTTTCTACAAATCCTGCCCTTCCATAAAATTCTGATAATCTTGAAGGCAAATATGATGGAAATCCTTCTTCTGCAGGCATTTCTTCAAGTCTTCCAGAAATTTCTCTTAATGCTTCTGCCCATCTTGAGGTTGAATCTGCCATAATAGCTACATCATACCCCATATCTCTATAATACTCTGCAATTGTAAGCCCAGTATATATTGAGGCTTCTCTTGCTGCAACCGGCATATTAGATGTATTTGCAATTAATACTGTTCTTTCCATCAATGGTCTTCCTGTACGTGGGTCTATTAATTTAGGAAATTCCTCTAAAACATCTGTCATTTCATTTCCTCTTTCCCCACATCCAATGTAAACTATAATATCTGCATTACTCCATTTTGCCAGTTGATGTTGTAACATTGTTTTACCTGTTCCAAATCCACCTGGAATCATTGCAGTTCCACCTTTTGATATAGGGAATACTGAATCTATAACTCTTTGGCCTGTTGTTAGTAATTGGTTAACTGGTAATCTTTTTTTGTATGGTCTTCCTTTCCTAACTGGCCATTTTTGGCACATTGTTATTTCTACAATTTCTCCATTGTTTTTTTCTATTTTTGCTATTGTTTCTGTTACTGTATATTCACCTTTTGTTACAATTTCAATAATTTTCCCCTGTATTCCAATTGGCACCATTATTTTGTTTACTATACTTTTTGTTTCTTCAACTTCTCCAATAATTGAGTTTTCTACAACCTCGTCCCCTTTTTCTACACAAGGCATAAATTTCCATTTTTTTTCTGTATTTATACTTGGTATATTTTCTCCGGCTATTTATAAAATCACCAGAAATATTTCTCAAACTTTCTAATGGTCTTTGTATTCCATCAAATATATTTCCTATAATTCCTGGTCCTAAAGTAAGAGAGAGTTGACTTCCTGTTGTTATTACTGGTTCATCAATTTTTAGTCCAGTTGTATCTTCATATACTTGTATTGTTGCAATATCTTTTTCTAATTTTATAACTTCACCTAATATTTTTCTATTTCCTACTTTAACCATATCGTGCATAGCAAAGTCTGAAACTCCCTTCGCTTTAACTACAGGACCATTTATAGAAATTATTTTTTTTTCGTTCACTACTTTCATCTCCGTTTTCTTTATAGCAAATTTTATAACTTTTCTTTTAAATAATTAAGTAGGGTGTTATCTACATATATTTTATTTTCTATGCTTTCTAATGTAAATCCACCTATATATTCATCTTCTATTTCTTTTAATTGTATATTAGGTAATTTTTCCATTATTTTTAATTTATAACTTTGAAGATCTTTTTTTGTTAAGCCAATAATATCATTTGGTTTAATTTCATACTTTCCTAAATTTTGTAATAAAAAACTTTCATATTGTGGTGTATTAGTAAATTCTTTTACTTCTTTTTGAGCTTCTTCAAATAATCTTTCTTGTAGTTTTTCTTTTTCCTTTAATATTTCCTTTTTTGCATTTGTTTCTAGTTCAAATACTTTTGTATTATATTCTTTTTCTACCTTATCTATTTTGTTTTTTAGCTTTATTTCTGCATTTTCTCTATATTTTGAAATTTCATCTGATATACTCTTTTTTACTTTATTATTAATTTCAGTTTCAATATTATATGCATCGTTATTTGCATTTTTTATACAATTATCTTTAAATTTTAGCATTTTTTCATCATAATTGTTCAATTTATTTCTCCCTTTCTTTAAGGTACATTTACTATAAGTGGCAAATTATATTCATTACGTATTTTGTTTATTTCTTCTTTGCAAATTTCAAAGATTTTTTCTGTAACAACTATAATACCTATATTTTTATTCTTTAATGTATTTTCTAAGCATTCGTTTATTTCTTCTTTATTTTTAGCTACAAATGTATTTATTCCCGATAATCTAAATCCTATAGCGGTTTCAATATTATCACTTATACAAATCATTTCCATAATATTTTTCCTTTTATATTTGATTTAAAATCATTATAGATATAATTAATCCATAAATTGCAATACCTTCTGCTAGTCCAGCAAAAATAATTGTTTTTCCTAATAAATTTGGATTTTCGCTAATTGCTCCAACCGCACTAGAAGCAACCATTGCAACAGCTATACCAGAACCTATACATGCAAGTCCTGTGGCTAATGCTGCAGCAATTAATCCTACTCCTTTATTATTTGAAGTTTCTTCTTTAACCACTTGATTATCGTTTACCTCGTTTTCATCTGCAGCATATACGTTTATTGAACATAAACTTACCAAAATTCCTATTAATACAATTATATTTATTATTTTTTTCATCTTTCTTTTTCCTTTCTATTATTCATTTATTAATTTTTTTATTGGAGTATATGGTTTACCATCTCCACTATAAAATCTACTAAATAGTTCGTAATATTCAAGTCTTAAAACTTGAATTGCAACTATTAGACCTTCTAAAACAATTACAATTACATTTCCTATAATTGCAACTGCAATATTTCCTACACCAGATATCATATTTGCAAGAATATAAACTGCCATACATAAGCCAACATGGTTTATTGCAAATGCTGCAAGTCTTACAAAAGATATTGTATTACTTACAAAAGATAATAGTGTTTCTATTAATTCAAAAATTTGCTCTGCTACACTGCTTTTAGTTTCTTCTTTTTTTCGTGTAACTATTTTTTCTAATTTATCTTTAAATAAAATTACAGTTAACTCAATTAAGCATATTACTATTAAAATATTCATTGATACTATTAGTTTTCCTGCAATAAAGTAGTACACAACTGAACCTATTACAGTTAAATAGAATAGCAATCCTGCAATTCCATTCTCGCTAAACACCGCTTTTTTTACATTTTTATTATTAATGCCATTTTTTATGTTTAAAATAATTGCTAATATAATTAATATAACTCCGAATGCAATTCCAGAAATAAGCATAGTTGTTATATTTTCCATTGGCTTAACTAATATACTTGGTATTATATCTTCTTTTCCAAACACACTACCATATAAAACTCCAAATATTATTGCAGATATTCCTCCAGCAACAAATATTGGACCTAAAGATTTTTTCTTTTTTGATAGCCATAAACCAATAAGCATTATTACTGCTCCTTGTCCTACATCTCCAAACATAAATCCAAACATTATAAATGCTGTTATTGCAACAAATACAGTAGGATCTAATTCTTCGTAGTTTGGCACCCCATACATTTCAACTATCGTTTCAAATTTTTTAAATAGCTTATTATTTTTTAAATGTGTTGGAGGATTAGTTGCAACTTCATCGTGACTTTTTATTATATATTTAATTTTCTTTTCTTTCTTTAGCATTGGAAGCATTGCCTCCAACTCGTCTTTTGGAATCCATCCGTATTAAATAAAAATCTCCATTTTTATCGTGTGCTAGATATTTTTTTACAAATTCTATTTTAAGGTATAACTGTAATTCTCTATAAATTTGTAATAACACTGATTCATTTTTTCTAATTTCTGCCTCTAATTTATTTCTATCATTTTCTATAAAATTATTATTATCTACAATTCCATCTTCAAGTTGTTTTAAAATATTTTTTGGGGTTCCAGAAAAATTTCTATCTATCCATATTCTTTCAAATTTTAATACATTAAAAAAGCTATCTACTTCTGCCGAATATTCATCTGTTGTAAAATATATTATCCATACATTATCTTTATTCTCATCTAGTTTATACATTATGCAATTCATATTATATATTTCATTTTCAATGCTTTCGTAATTTTCTTTAGAAAGTTTTCCATACCTAAATCTCATATATTTTAAGTTATATAACTTTTCTAAATTGATATTTAATTTTGTTAACTTTTGAAATATTTTTTGATTTTCTTCCATTTTTGTTATTTCTTGTTGTTTTGTTACAACATTATTTGTTATGCTTTCTATTAAATTATTTATATTATTTATTTTTTCTTCTATTTCATCAATGCTATGCTTTATTTTTATTTTTGAAGTACACTCTTTAGAATATTCTATTCCAAGTTTTTCCATTAATTTTTCAGTATTTTTTAAAATTTCTCTTGGTTTTGTATTATATTCAAAATAGGTTAGCTTCCAACTTTTTTCATATACTTTTATTGCGTCTTCTAGTTGCAAACCGCTATTTATAATATATTCAATTATAAAATTATTCATTATGTCGCTTTTACCTGTTATGCTTAATAATTTCATTCTTTCTACAGACACTTTTGTTCATCTCCTAAATTATTATTTTCTCTTGTATTTTTTGTTTATCTATTTTATATTCAACACCGCCAACAATATTTATTATATTTTCTATTTGGTTCTTGTCCATACCGAGATATGAAATAACTGTTGAAATATCATATTTTGCTTGTCTAAATGTTTTTTTATATTGATTATACATATATTTTCTAATTAATATTTCTAAATTTTCATTTTCCGTTTCAAAAATTTCTTTATATTTTGTTTTTTTCAAAAATTCTATAATTTGCTTGTAATCATCGATAGCTATTAATTCGTTTAAACATTTTAAATTATAATCTACCTCTATAATATATTTTTTTATTTCTTCTTCTGGCATATTATAATATTTTTTCATTCTATAAATCCATATAATATTTTCTAAATCAATTTTTGTTCCAATTAATTTTTTAGAACTTTCTGTATTTAGATTATTAAATAAATTTTCGAAATAAAACTTATCTAATTGCATTTCTATTAAAAAAAGATTCGATTCTTCAATGTTATTTGTATCTAAAAAACTGTTTATTATATTTTCAAAAGCTGTTTTCTTTGAATAGATTTTTATTTCGTTAATATTATTTACTCTTGCAATTCCTTGCAATTTATTAAATATTTTACTTGTCCATTTATTTATATTATCTATTTTGTTCTGATCTATTTTTCCATATTTAATTTTCTTTAAGACATCCATAAAAACTTTTATCTCGTAATCTAATACACAATTAAATAAAATTTCTTTATCTTTATTAGACAAATACTTCTCGATTTTTTCTATATCATCTATTAAAATATTATCTAATTCATTTTCAATTTCTTCTCTACTACTATTATCATCTAAATTTTTCAAATGATAACTTTTTGCTTTTAATATACTGTTTATACTAACTATATTATTTTGTTTTAATAATTCCTCAAAATCTTTACTTTTCAAATTTTTAGCATTCATACCTTTTAATTTTGCTATTAAATTTGGATATTTTAACGAATTAACCAATTTTAGCACCTCTTAACTCTTCTTGTATTTCTTGTATTTTTTTATTTCTAGTGCTTTCGTAATTGTTATTTAATTCTTTTATTTTAGACATTTTTTCCGCTTCTATTTTTTCTACTTCTTTTTCCATTTTTAAATTACATTGCATTTTTTTTATTTGTATTTTTTCCTCTATTTCCTTATCTATATTTTTCTTTTGAATTTGAATTTCTTGTTCAATTTTCTCTTCTATATTATTTAATTGATTATTAGCATTATTTAAAATTTCTTTTGCCTTATCATCTATTTCAACAATATTATTTATAATTTCATCCATAATTTACATTTCTTTCCTTTGTTTTTTTGTTATTATATCACAAATTATTTTATATAATACAATTGTAACAAAAATGTAATATTTTTTTATATACAAAAATGCACTAACTTAATTTAAGTTAGTGCACCAATTTTAGTTAACATTTTTGATAATTTTTCTATTTTATGATACTATAAGTAATATAATTTATATAGGGAGAAAATTATGTTTAAATTAGTATCAGATTATAAACCTACTGGTGATCAGCCACAAGCTATAGATTATCTTGTAAAAGGTATTAATGAAGGAAAAAAATATCAAACTCTTTTAGGTGTTACAGGCTCACGGAAAAACATTTACAATGGCAAATATAATTCAAAAAACCCGGTAAACCTACTCTTGTTTTAGCTCATAACAAAACACTTGCAGGTCAGCTTTATAGCGAATTTAAAGAGTTTTTTCCAGAAAACCATGTTGAATATTTTGTAAGTTACTACGATTATTATCAACCAGAAAGTTATTTACCACAAACAGATACTTACATTGAAAAAGATGCTTCTATAAATGATGAAATAGATAAACTTCGTCATTCTGCTACTCTTTCTCTATTTGAAGCTAGAGATGTAATAATTGTTGCTTCTGTTTCTTGTATTTATGGTTTAGGTGACCCTATTGATTACCAAGAAATGATGCTTTCTATTCGCCCTGGTATGAATAAAAGTAGAGATGAAGTTTTAAAAAAGTTAATTACAATGCAATATTCAAGAAATGAAGTAGATTTTAAAAGAGGAACTTTTAGAGCCAAAGGAGATATTGTTGAAATATACCCTTCTTCTCAAAGTGAAAGTGCTGTTAGAGTTGAATTCTGGGGTGATGAAATTGAAAAAATTTCTGAAATAAATCCCTTAACTGGAAAGGCTATAGGATTAAGGCAACATATACTTATTCCACCAGCTTCTCAATATGTTACAAGTAAAGAAAAATTAGCTAAAGCTATTGTTACTATTGAAGAAGAAATGAAAGAAAGAGTTGATTATTTTAAATCAAAAGGAAAATTAATAGAAGCTCAACGTATTGAAGAACGTACAAATTTTGATATAGAAATGATGAAAGAAACTGGATTTTGCCAAGGAATAGAAAATTATTCTCGACATATTAGCGGAAGACCTGCTGGTTCTCCCCCATATACTTTATTTGATTATTTTCCAGATGATTTTTTAGTTTTAATAGATGAATCTCATGCAACTATTCCTCAAGTTAGAGCTATGTATAACGGAGATAAAGCAAGAAAAGATTCTCTTGTAAATTATGGTTTCCGTTTACCTTCTGCTTATGATAATAGACCCTTAAAATTTGAAGAATTTGAAGAACGTGTAAAACAAGTTGTATTTGTTTCTGCAACACCTGCAGATTATGAAAAAGAACATTCAAAAACTAATGTCGTTGAGCAAATTATTAGGCCAACTGGTCTACTTGACCCTAAAATAGAAGTGAAACCTGTTACAAATCAAATTGATGATTTAATTGTTCAAATTAGAAAAAGAGTTGAAAAAAATGAAAGAATTTTAGTAACTACCCTTACTAAAAAAATGGCAGAAGATTTGACATCTTACTTAAAAAGCTTAGACATAAAAGTAAATTATATGCATTCAGATATAAAAGCTCTTGAAAGAATGGAGATAATTAGAAATTTACGTTTAGGTGAATTTGATGTTTTGGTTGGAATTAACCTTTTAAGAGAAGGTTTAGACATTCCGGAAGTTTCTTTAGTTGCTATTTTAGATGCAGATAAAGAAGGTTTTTTACGTTCTGAACGTTCATTAATTCAAACTATTGGACGTGCTGCGAGAAACACAGATGGAACTGTTATTATGTATGCAGATGAACTAACTGAAAGTATGGAAAAAGCTATAACCGAAACTAATAGAAGACGTAGTATACAAGAAAAATATAATAAAGAACATGGAATTACGCCTAAAACAATATCAAAATCAATACGTGAAACAATTAAAGCAACAATTGTTGAAGATATTTCAGCTGAATATAAAATAAAAGAAAACGAAGATATAAAATCTATTATTTCTCGCTTAACAGATGAAATGCTTGAACATGCTGCAAATATGGAATTTGAAAAAGCAGCAGAATTAAGAGACAAAATTAAAGAATTAGAAAAATTAGACGAAAATTAATTAATCTATTATTTAATATGCAAAGTAAAATATATTGTTTTTTTATACCTTGGTGTGGCAAAATAAATTTGCTCGTTTGGTCGCTTACGCGGTATTTCAAAAACAAATATTTTTTACTTTGCTTGTAATTATTAATAATTTAATTTTTATTCAATTTACACTAGACAAAAAAATTATTTTTGTGTATTATAAATAAAGAATTTTAATATAAAATAAATTGGAGGTAACACTTATGACAAAAAAAAGTATTTTTTTAATTTTAATTTTTGCAATATTATGTACTTTTAATATTACTGTTTTTGCTGATAATGATATAGATATGGATTTAAATGCATCTTCTAGTAGTTCAAACTCTTCTAATGATTCTTCAGATTCTAGTTCTTCAAATACTAATACAAATTCTTCAAAAAATAGTACAACTTCAAATAGTGTATCTACAGTTAGCAGTATTTCAAATGCATCTAATTCTGACTTAGGTTTATCTAATATATTATGCATAATATTAATTGTAATAGGAATTTTACTTGTATTACTTGCTATAGCAATTTTGATAAGATTAAAATAATTATTAATAATATAAAATTTTTAAAATGTGGTTTTTTCCACATTTTTTTGTTTTTTAGTATAATTTTTTTTATCTTTCGAATAATAATATTAGGATTTTTTTAATCTTAATTTTTTATGGAGGTTTAAACTTATCATGACAAAGAAAATTATTTTAACTATTACATTTATATTATTCGCACTTTGTATATCTACTTATTCATTTGCTACAGATGATATGAAAAACGGTGCAATGGATGCTGCTGATGGTGTACGTAATGCTGTTGGAGATGTAGAAAACGGAGTTGAAGATACTGCAAAGGATATTTCTGGTGCTATTAGAAAAGGTACTAATGATGTAGAAAAAGCTGGAAATGACGTAACTGGAGATATAAAATCATCAAACAACAAAGATAATTACTCTGCAACAAGAACAGCAACTGATGTTGGAACAGGAATGAGCAATACAATGTGGATATGGTTAATACTTGCAATTGTTGCAGTAGCAATTGTTGCTCTTGTATGGTTTTATACAGCACAAAATAAAAATAACAGAGATTATTAATTTGTTATTAATCAGTTTTATTGTTGTAGTGGTCGACGCCTCTGTCGGCCATCATTTCTTTTTATATCTCGCTTGATATAAGAAATTGGATTTTAGAAGTTTGATTTTTATCGTTATTAATGCTATAATCTAAAAAAAATTGAAGAAGGTACATATATTATGAATAATACAAAGTTAATTTCAAAAAATCCAAATGCTAGACATAATTACGATATAAAAGATACTTTGGAAGCTGGAATTGTACTTTATGGTACAGAAATTAAGTCTATTAGAAAAGGAAAAGTTAATTTAAAAGATAGTTATGCTATTATAAAAAATGGAGAATGCTTTATTTATGGTATGCATGTAAGCCCATATGAACACGGAAATATTTTTAATAAAGACCCCTTAAGAACTAGAAAACTTTTACTATCTAAGAAAGAAATTTTTAAACTTTCAAATTTAGTAAAACAACAAGGCTTATCTTTAATTCCAATGAGTTTGTATTTTAAAGGAAGTTTTGTAAAAGTTGAACTTGGTATAGGTAAAGGTAAAAAATTGTACGATAAACGTGAAGATTTAGCAAAAAAAGATGCTCAAATGAAAATTAAAAAAGCAATGAAAAACGATTATAGATTGTAGTCTATAATCGTTTTTTATTTATCTTACTTTGTTTTCTATTTCTTCTTGAATTTTATTTAGAAATTCTTCTTGTGTCATTTGACCTATGTCTCCTGCTTCTCTTGAACGAACTGCTAGTTTATTTTGTTCAGCTTCTTTTGCTCCAACAACTATCATGTATGGTACTTTTTCTAATTGTGCCTCACGTATTTTATAACCAACTTTTTCGTTTCTATCGTCTAACACAACTCTTACTTTCATTTTTCTTAATTTTTCTTCTATTTCTTGTGCATATTCGTGTTGTGCATCTGTAATTGGTAATATTTTTACTTGTGTTGGTGCAAGCCATAATGGAAATGCTCCTTTTGTTTCTTCTATTAAGAAACACATAAATCTATCTAATGTTCCTAATATAGCTCTATGAATAACTACTGGTCTATGTTTTTCTCCATCTTCCCCAATATATTCTAGTTTGAATTTTTCTGGTAATAAAAAGTCTAATTGACATGTTGAAACTGTAACATCGTGTCCTACTGCAGATTTTAATTGAACATCTAATTTTGGTCCATAAAATGCTGCTTCTCCTTCTGCCTCGTAGAATGGAACTTTAAGTTCTGTTAATATTTCTCTTAATTGTCCTTCTGCATTCTCCCACATTTCATCATCATCAAAGTATTTTTCTTTGTCATTTTTATCTCTTAAAGATAATCTAAATTCATAATCCTTAAATCCAAAATCTTTATATACAGATAATATTAGCTCAACAACTTTTCCAAATTCTTCTTTTATTTGATCTGGTCTAACAAAAAGATGTGCATCATTTTGGCACATTTCACGTACTCTTTCAAGCCCGCAAACGCTTCCACTATCTTCATATCTAAAGTCATGTGCAAGTTCGCCTATTCTTATTGGTAAATCTCTGTATGAATGCATTTTGTTTTTGTAAATTAACATATGGTGCGGGCAGTTCATGGGTCTTAATACCATTTCTTCGTTGTCCATTTTCATTCTTGGGAACATATCTTCACTGTAGTGATCCCAATGTCCTGAAACTTTGTACAATTCTGTATTTGCCATTGATGGTGTATATACATGTTTATATCCCATTTCTATTTCTTTGTCTTGAATATATCTTTCTAATAATCTTCTTACTGTTGCTCCATTTGGTAAATACATTGGAAGTCCTGAACCTACTAATTTGTGTGTCATAAATAATTCTAAGTCTTTTCCAAGTTTTCTATGGTCGCGTTGTCTTATTTCTTCTAATTCTGCTAAATATTCTTCTACTTGACTTGTTTTAGGGAATGAAATTGCATAAATTCTTTGTAGCATTTTATTTTTTTCATCGCCTCTCCAATATGCTCCTGAAGAAGATAATATCTTAATAGCTTTAACTTTTCCTGTTTTCATTAAATGAGGTCCTGCACACAAGTCTGTAAAATCCCCTTGTTTATAAAAACTAATTTCTTCGCCATCTAGTAAATCTTCAATTAATTCTTGTTTATAAGGTTGTCCATCCATTAAATTTAAAGCTTCTTCTTTTGGAAGTACAAACTTTTCTATTTCGATATCTTCTTTTATTATTTTTTTCATTTCAGCTTCAATATTTGCTTTATCTTCATCTGTGAATGGTTTTTCTACATCAAAATCATAATAAAATCCTTTTTCAATACTTGGTCCTATTGCAAATTTAACTTCTGGAAATAGTCTTTTTACAGCTTGTGCCATAATATGAGATGTTGTATGCCAATAAGCTTGTTTTCCTTCTAAACTGCTTTCAAATGTTTCTATACTTACATTGCAGTCTTCATTTAGTTCATATCTTAAGTCCTTTACATCTCCATTAACTTTTCCGCAAGTTGCCATTCTAGCTAGCCCTTCACTAATTTTTTTTGCTAATTCTATAATAGTTGTTCCTTTTTCAACCTCTATTATAGAATTGTCTTTTAATGTAATTTTAATCATATATATTCCTCCTTTTTGGTATGAAATTCCGTTTTCATTTTTATACAAAATAAAACCAGCCTCCTATAAGAACAAAAGCTATTCTTATAGGGGTGCTGGTTTGCACGGTTCCACCCTATTTTTTTACTTAATTTAGATTATATCGTAATCAACGCCTAAGTTTGTATACACTTAAGAGCTCCAAGGTAGTTTTTCAAATATGTTTTTCAAAGTTGAATTTCAGCCTATGTTCAACTCTCTCTGTTGATAACCTTTATTTTACTTTTCCTCTTCTTCGCTTATTCTTTAACTTCAACTGTATCTACAGTTGTAATTTTGTTTACGTCTGTAATTTTTATGTCTCTATTATGCTCAATTTTCTCCCAAGTTGTTTCTCTTTTAAATAAACATTTAAAGTTTATTGCAAGCCAAGTTGCCATAAATATTGGATAACACAATATTTGTTTTATCATAGGTTTTATTGGTCTTCCATCTAATTTCATTATAAATACTGCAAGTAATATTGGCAAGAAAAATGTTGGAACAATATACATTGCATAATTTAATAATAATTCTGCTCCTGTCATTTGGTTTGCTAAGTATATAAACATATTTATTGCAAGTAATGCAAGTGTTGTTATAAACATTGGTATACTTCCAATTATATATAAAAATCCATCTATGCTTTTTAAATCTTTATGTTCTTTTATCCCATTTATTAGACTTCCTGTATATTTTTGCATACATTGAATATGACCTACTGTCCATCTAGAACGTTGTGACCAAGATTGTTTAAATCCTGTTGGTTGTTCATCATATACTATTGCATCTGTTGCCCATCCAACTTTGCTTCCTGCTATAATTCTTTTTAAAGAAAATTCTATGTCTTCTGTAAGAGTTTCTGTATTCCATCCATCTGGTTTAATTACATCGAATCTTACCATAAATCCTGTTCCATTTAATAGTGCAGAAAGTCCTAAATTATATCTAGATAAATGATATAATCTGTGCATCATCCAATAGAATAAAGCATATCCTCCTGTTATCCAGTTATCTGTTGGATTTTTTATATCTCTATACCCTTGAACTACATCTTCACCTTGGCATAGTTTTTTATTCATATTCTTTGTAAAATCTTTGTCTACAATGTTGTCTGCATCAAATATAAAGAAAGCATCATAATCTGCATTTTCTTCAATTTTTTGTTTTAAGAACCATTGTAGAGCATATCCTTTTGTTTTTCTAGCGCTATCAAATCTTTCATATACAATAGCACCAGCATCTTTTGCTACTTGTGCTGTATTATCTGTGCAATTATCTGCAATAACATAAATATCTAATAGTTCTTTTGGATATTCTTGATTTTTTAAACTTTCTACTAAATTTGCAACTACACTCTCTTCATTATGTGCTGGTATAATTGCCATAAATTTGTGATCTTTTTTTATTTTTAATGGTTTGTCTTTCAATTTTACTAGTGAACATACACTTACCATTACTTGGTATAACCAGAATATAGTTAATATCCAAATTATAGCTTGTTGGATTACATATAAAAACTCCATTTTTTACCTCTCTAAATTATTTTTTATTTTTCTTATTATATACTATTTTCTCACTTTTACTATTATACTATTATAGTGTTTTTTTTTCAATATTTTTATGGGAATTTTTGCAAAAAAATTTAGGCGGTCTATGACCGCCACTACAATTTAATTTACAAATTTTCAATTTCTTTTTTAGATAATCCTGTTATTTCCATTATTAATTTTATATCTAAATTTGCTTTTTTCATTTTTTGTGCATTATTTATTTTATTTTTTCTAATTCCCTCTTTTATTCCTTGCTGTAATATTCTTTCATTTTCTTCGGCTATTGTATCTAATATTGCTAGCATTTCTTTTTCCTCCTCACTATTTATTTTTCTTATTAAATTATCCGTAATATTGTCATTGTTTATTTTATTTCTAAAAATTAAGTTCAACATTATTGCTAATAAATGTTTTTGTTTTTTTGTATAAACTTTATCTTTATTTAAAATATTTATTATTTTTTCAAAACATTCTACCATCTATCCTGTATCTTTCTTGCTTTCTATTAACATTGCTTTTGATAAAAATGTTTTTTCTTTTAGCAACTCTTCTTCTGTAAAATTGTTTACATCTACTAATTTATATCTTCCTAATTCTTCTCCATTATATTGTTTATAACTTTCTTGTGCTTCTTTTATGTATTCTTTTACATTCCATTTTCTTGTACCAGTATACAGCACTATTGGAATTACTATTGGTATTTTATATTCTTTCAGTTTTAATTTTTTTATTTCTACCGCACTCTTTGTTATTTTAAATTGATATTCCATTATTCTATATGGCATTGAGTAATCTATTTTTGTTTGATGCTCTATTAATATAAATACATTTTTGTTTTTTATTTTGTATACTATATCTGTTTCTTTATTTATTAAGTTTTCTGTTATGTAATTTTCTTTATATTTTTCTATTTCGTTTTCTTTTTTCTTTTAATTTCAATTTTTTAAAATACACAACTTCACGGGTCGTCGAGGACGCCGACCCCTACAATCTAGATATAAATTTGCTATGCTACAAATTAAAATTGTTTTCAAATTCTATTTTATCTTCTGGATGAAATATTGCTTGATATTTTAGAAAATCTTCAAATGTAAATTTTGGTATATTATCATCATTATATATCTTTTCTACAATTTCATCAGTATTTATTTCACAGTTAATTTTATTATTCAATAAGCACCGCTCCTTTTTCTTATTATTTTAGTTTTCTTGGCTATTTAAGAATTAAATATTTGAATAAAATTAGTTTGATATAAATTAGTTTTTGGGCATAGCGTTCCGCATCCCTATAATTAAATTTTACATTTTAATTATATATTAACCTTTTGGTTATTGCAATAGTTTTAATGAAATTTTATGTAATAATTTATTAGTTTTTTAACAGGTCGGCTTAAGGCGTCGCCCACTACATTCAAAATAGGAATTTTCTATAATATAAAAAAGTGGCTTCGCCACCCGGGTCGTCGGGGACGCCGACCCCTACATCAAAAATAGGAATTTTCTATAATATAAATTTAGGCGGTCTATGACCGCCTTCTGCAATTTCTATATTTGTTGTATTTTGTAACCATTGGTTGCTCTTATTTGTTAGTAACAGCAATTTTTTCTTTTACAAGAACATAAAATTAAAAATCCTACTATTATTGCTAGTACTCCTAGAACTATTGCTAATACTATTACTGCTGCTAATGCTGACAATATTGTTTCTGCGAATACTGTTCCTATTATTGTTCCTATAACTCCTAAAAATAATGCTATTAATACTCCAAATACTATTGATAAGCATTTGCATTTATTGTTTTTAATCTTTCCACATTCTTCCATTACAATCCACCTCCAACCACACCTTGCGGTGTTAGTATATATTATGCGAATTTTATGGAAAGTGTTATTTTTAATCATACCATTCTAGTTCCCAGTCTACTACTCTTACTGTATCCCCTTCTCTTACACCTGCTTTTTTTAGTGCTGTATTTACTCCTAATGCATCCAAATTCTTTTGAAAATAGTACATAGATTCATTGTCTTCTAAGTTTACTCTTGACATTAATCGTTGTACTGAAGGACCGTCTACAACCCACATATCTTTTTCTCTTGTTATTTCAAATCCTTCTTTTTCTTCTTCAAGAGTATATACTTTTCTATCTTCATAATCTATTAATTCTTCTTTTGGAAGTCCTTTTAATTCCTTAGCAACAACATCCATTAATTCGTCTACACCTTGTTTTGTTGCTGCTGATATTTTATATATTTCTAAGTTTTCTTTTTTAGCTAATTTTTCTAATTCTTTATATAAACTTTCATCTTGCATACTATCTATTTTGTTTGCAACTATAATTTGTTTTCTTGATGCTAATTTTTCACTATATTTTTTAAGCTCTGCATTTATAGCATAAAAATCTTCTACTGGATTTCTTCCTTCCATTCCTGAAACATCTATAATATGCAATAATAGTCGTGTTCTTTCAACATGTCTTAAAAATTGTATTCCAAGTCCTACTCCTTCGCTAGCGCCTTCTATAATTCCTGGAATATCTGCCATTACAAAGCTATCTCCGTGTTTTGTTTTTACAACTCCTAAATTTGGTTCTAATGTAGTAAAGTGATATGCTGCTATTTTTGGTTTTGCAGAAGATACAACAGATAAAAGTGTTGATTTTCCTACACTTGGAAATCCTAGCAATCCTACATCTGCTAATAGTTTTAACTCTAAAATTAATTCTTTTTCAATTCCTTTTTCTCCACCTTGTGCAAAATGAGGAGCTTGTCTCGTAGCTGTGGCAAAGTGTGAATTTCCTTTTCCACCTCTTCCTCCTGGCAATACAAGTTCTTGTTGACCTATTTCAGATAAATCTGCTACAACTTGTCCTGTTTGAGCATCTTTTATAATTGTTCCTCTTGGTACCTTTATATAAATACTTTCTCCGCTCTTTCCATAACAATTTGAACCACTACCATTTTCGCCATTTTGAGCTTTAAATTTTTTCTTAAATCTGAAATCTACTAAGGTATTTGAGTCTGGATCAACAACGAAATATACATTTCCGCCTTTTCCTCCATCTCCACCGTCTGGTCCACCGGCAGCAACATATTTTTCTCTTCTAAAAGTTGCTGCACCATTTCCGCCATCACCAGATTTTACTGTTATTTTTGCATAATCTGTAAACATATTTCTTTCCTTTCTTAATCAAAATAATTTAATTTCATAGCTTCTTTAATTCTTGCCATATTTTCTTTTGCTATTTCTCTTGCATGTTTAGTTCCATCCATTAAAATTTCACGTACTAATTCTGGTCTTTCTTCATAATATCTTCTTTTTTCTCTAATTGGTTCTAATTCTGCAATTATATTTTTTATTAATTCTTTTTTACAAGCAACACATCCACGTTTCCCTGCTCTACATTCTTCCATTACTGCGTTTAATTCCTCTTCATTTTTGGTAAATAATTTATGATAATATGAAACCATACATATATCAGGATTTCCTGGATCATCTTTTTTTATTCTTGCAGGATCTGTTACAGCACTCATAACTTTTCTAGCTATTTCTTCATCTGAGTCTGATAAATATATAGCATTTCCTAAAGATTTTCCCATTTTCTCGTTTCCATCTAATCCTTTTATTCTTTTAGCACTTGATAAAAATGCTTTTGGTTCTAATAATGTTTCTCCATATATACTATTAAATTTTCTTACAATTTCTCTACATTGTTCAATTAGAGGAAGTTGGTCTTCTCCAACTGGTACTATTGTTCCGTTTAATGCTGTAATATCGGCAGCTTGGCTAACTGGATACCCTAAAAATCCATATGTAACACTTTCTCCAAATAATTCTCTTTTTTGTGCAATTTCTGTTTTTACTGTTGGATTTCTTTGTAATCTTGAAACTGTAACTAAATTAGAATAAAAAACTGTAAGCTCTGCAACTTCTGGAATCATAGATTGTAAGTAAATTGTAGCTTTGTTAGGGTCTACTCCCACTGCTAAGTTATCCATTACAATTTCTTTAACATTTCTTTGAACTTTTTCTGGATTATTAAAATTATCTGTTAAAGCTTGTACATCTGCAACAAGTACAAAAGTTTCGTATTCATCTTGTAATTTTACTCTATTTTGTAATGACCCAAAATAATGTCCTATATGTAATCTTCCTGTTGGTCTATCTCCGAGTTACAATTCTATCTTTCTTTTCCATAATTATTCTCCTTTACACGCGTACTATTATACCATTTTTTATTGATATTATCAACTTTTTAAATATCATACAAATATGTAGCTTCTAAATCTGCTTCGTGTAATAATAATGCAAGTGGATATTTTTTAAAAGCTGCTCCTAATGTATTATATTGTTCTTTTGGTTCTGTAAATCCCATATGCCAACGAATACAATATTTTTCCTCTGGAGTAAGTTTTAAATATTCTGTAATCATCATAACAGATTTTTCTCCGTGTCCATAAGGAATTGTATCATCTACAGTATAATAAGGAACCTTTTCCCATTCTCCTCTAGCATTCTTTGCATTTCTGTAGTCTACTTTATAAAAATTAACCTTACAAATATCATGTAATAAAGCAATAATTTTAATTGTATCTTCAGTTGCTCCAACATCTTCTATACAATTTGCAACTTTATGCTTTAAAATTTCATAAACCTTCATACTATGTTCTAATAAACCACCCTCATAAGAGCCATGAAACCTTGTACTAGCAGGTGCTTTAAAAAAGTCTGTTTTATTTTCAATAAAATCTAATAAATCACTCATTCCATCTCTATTAACACTTCTTAATAAATTTAAAAATTCTTCTCTCATAACTAACTCTCCCATCTAAAAATCTACAAATATTCTACAATATTCTACAAAAAATAGCAACAAAACACTTTATTCTTTTTTATACC
Organism: uncultured Clostridium sp.; assembly: GCA_905200315.1. Next base: position 2,148 of record CAJKKA010000015.1, on the reverse strand, counting down.
TTTCTTTTGGTCGCTTACGCGGTATTTCAAACAATATAAATAGAACTTTAATCTAATTACAATTCTATTTTGTTTATTGTTATTTTTTGTCCTAGTAGTTTTTCTGCTACGTTTATGAAGTTGCATTCTGTGTCTGTTAGGTTTATTTGGTATTTTCCTTTGTGTTCTTTTTGGTTTTCTAGTTGGTTTTCTTTTAAATATTTTTCTAGGTATTTTGCCATTTGTACTCCTGTGTTTATGGTTTCTATTTTTTCTCCTAATTCTTCTTTTATTAGTTTTTCAAATAATGGGTAGTGTGTACATCCTAGTATTATTTTTTCTATTTGTGTGTTTTTAAATTCTTTCATATATTCTTTTATTGCTGCTTTGGCTACTTCGTTTTGTGTCCATCCTTCTTCTGCCATTGATGCTAGTAGTGGTGTTTCTATTGATATTGTTTCTATATTATTGTTCTTTTGTTTTATTTGTTTTTCCCATTCTCCGCTTCTTATTGTTCCTTTGGTGGCTATTATTCCTACTCTCTTTGTATCTTCTTTTATGCAGTTTTCTATCGTTGGCTCTATTATTCCAATAATTGGTATTTTATATATTTTTCTAAGTTCTTCTAGAGCTTGGCTTGTTGCTGTTCCACATGCTATTACAATTAGTTTTACATCTTGCATTATTAAGTAATTTACAATCTGTTTTGATATTGATATTATACTTTCTTTTGATTTATTTCCAAAGGGAAATCTTTTTGTATCTCCTATGTAGGTTATATCTTCACTTGGAAGTTGTTTTATTATTTCAGAAAACACTGTTAATCCGCCTACACCTGAATCAAATACACCTATTTTTCTATTGTCCATTTTTGCCTCCGTTTTTTACTTATTAATTATATTTTTATATAATACCAAATATTAACATTTTTTTCAAGAAATCATAAAATATATTAGGCGAAAGCTAAATTATTTTTGAAAGGAAACGATAATATGGATATGGAATGCGATAAAAAAATGTGCCCTATAATTAATGTTGATGGTTTCATCGAGAAAGGAAAACAATTTGATTTGGATATTACTTTACCAGATGATAACAGAGATGTTATTTATGGAATTATTAAAGATTGTTATAGAGAGCCAGTTTGCGACGCTGTTGTTAAATTAATTGAAGTTGTTAAACATTGCGGAAAAGAAGAACATTTACCTGTTTCTCATACTTTTACAGATAAAGATGGAAGCTTTGTTTTTGGACCATTATGTCCTGGTAAAGAATATGAAGTTCAAATATGGGCTAACAAAGTAAAAAATTATAAAATTTGTGCTGGATGCAAACGTGAAGGAAAATGTTTAAAAGGTGTTAAAATGGAATGTTGTAATTATACAAAACCATGCGATAAGCCTTGTGATAAACCATGTGACAGAGATTTTTCAGATAAATGTTGTGAGTAAAAAATAAGGCGACTGCTATTGTCGCCTTTTACATTTTTTATTTTATGCTTTTTTTGATTTTTTATCTGGTTTTATTTCATAGGTATCTACTGCTGTATTTAGTAATTGTTCGTATTCTATTTCTTTTCCAAATTCTATTATTAATTCTTGTTTATTTAGTTTGTCTTTTAATTCTGTTATTTCTATAACATTATTTTTCTTTGAGTTGTTCTTTGTTTTTCTTGTTTTTGAAAGACTTGTTGTTTGCGATAATTTTTCTGCCATTTTATCATATTTTGTATTTATTTTTTTAAGTTCTTTCATAATTTCTTTTATTGCTACAGTATTATCTATTTTTTCTAGTTTTTTATCATTTTCTTTTTTCATCTTTTCTATCATTTTGTTTATTCTTTCTTCAGTTTTATCATTTGTTATTGCTTTTTCTAAACTTTGAACTTTTTCATATTTTCTGTTTAGATTTTGCATTTCTATTATTAAATTATTTAGTTCTCTTGTGTTATCTAGTTGCCTTATTCTTCTATCTTGTTCTTCTTGTAATTCATTTAATCTTTCATTTAACCTTATTTCTGTTTCGTCTTTATTAATTAAATTTTCTATATTTTCTAGGTTTTTATATTTCTCGTTTAGTTCTTGTATTTGTTTTGTTATATTGTTTAATTCTTCGCTCTTATCTAATTTTTCTATTTTTCCATTTTGTTCTGTTTGCATTTCATTTATT
>CAJKKA010000014.1 GCA_905200315.1 uncultured Clostridium sp. | reverse complement strand
ATATTTTTATTTTTGTTTGTTCATTTAATTTTTTCATTTGTTTCCTCCTTAGTTTTTAGATATTATACTTTGTTTTCACACCAGTGTCAATATTTTATGAATTATTTTTTATATAATTTCTATAATATTCTTTAAGGAGACTTATTTATGAATAATTCAGGAAAATATGAAAATAAATTAAATGTTATTGGACCTATATTACGAAATAAGCGAAAAGAACAAAATTTGTCTTTTGAACAATTATCTAACAAATTATTGCTATTGGGTGTTAATATTCCAATAACCTGTTTGCATAGAATAGAAAATAATCAAAGAACTGTTAGAGATTATGAACTTTGCGCTTTATCATTAGCTTTAAATATAGATATACATGAATTGGTTGATGAATTCTTAGAAAAATTAAACTCATTGGTATAAAATTACATCCTTTATATAAAAATAGGAATTTTTTACATCAAAAAAGCCACGCGGGCAGACAGTGGCGTCCGCACCTACACATAAAATATAAATTTCATACAATAAAAAAGTGGATTTGCCATACGAGTCGGCATAAGGACGTCACCCTTACAATGAAAATTGGAAATTTCCTATAATATAAAACAAAAAAACATTGCAAATTGCAATGTTTTTTTGTTTTATTCTTCTATTTTTTCTTCTTTATTTTCTTCGTCTTCTTCTAATGCTTTTTTGCTTAGATTTATTCTTCCTTGGTCGTCTATTTCTATTACTTTTACTTTTACAATATCTCCTACTTTTAATACGTCTTCTACATTTTTTATTCTTTCTTTTGAGATTTTTGATATATGTAATAGCCCTTCTTTTCCTCCACCAAGTTCTATGAATGCTCCAAAGTTCATTATTCTTGCTACTGTTCCTTCGTATACTTGTCCGACTTCTATATCTTTTGCTATGTCTTCTACCATTTTTAGTGCTTTTTTAGAATTTTCTTCATCTTGTGAATAGATAAATACCTTTCCGTCTTCTTCTATATCTATTTTTACTCCTGTTTCGTCTATTATTTTATTTATCATTTTTCCACCTGGTCCTATTACGTCTTTTATTTTGTCTACTTTTATTACTGTGTTTGTAATTTTAGGTGCATATTTTGAAACTTCTTCTCTTGGTTTTGCAATTTGTTTTAGCATAACTTCGTCTAAAATATATTGTCTTGCTTTTCTTGTTCTTGCAAATGCTTCTTCTATAATATCGTATGTTAATCCATCTACTTTTATATCAACTTGTATAGCTGTAATTCCTTTTTCTGTTCCTCCAACTTTAAAGTCCATATCTCCAAAAAAGTCTTCAATTCCTTGTATATCTGTTAGCATTACATAGTTGTCTGAACCATTTGGATCTGTAACAAGTCCTGTTGAAATACCTGCTACTGGTCTTTTTATTGGAACTCCTGCTGCCATTAATGCAAGTGTACTACCACATATACTTGCTTGTGATGTTGAGCCATTTGAAGATAATACTTCAGATACAACTCTTATTGAGTAAGGGAATTCTTCAACAGATGGTATAACTGGAACTAAGGCTTTTTCTGCTAAGGCTCCATGTCCTATTTCTCTTCTTCCTGGTCCTCTTGATGGTCTGGCTTCTCCAACACTGTATGAAGGGAAGTTATATTGGTGCATATATCTTTTTCCTGTTTCTTCATCTATTCCATCTAATATTTGTTCTTCACTTGCCATTCCTAATGTTGCGATTGAAAGTACTTGTGTTTGTCCTCTTGTGAACATTGCACTACCGTGAACTCTAGGTATTAAATCTATTTCACATGATAATGGTCTTATTTCATCTATTTTTCTTCCATCTGGTCTTTTATGTTCATTGTAAATCATTTCTCTTACACATTTCTTTTCTAAGTCGTGTATACTTGTAGAAATGTCATACATTTTTTCTGCAGTTTCTTCTTCTCCATATTTTTCAGTAAAATATGCAACTATGTCTTCTGTTAATTTATCCATATTTGCATCTCTTACTTCTTTATCTACAGCTTGTACATCTTTATACATTCTTTCTTTAAAGTTTGCAGAAACTTCTTCAAATACACTTGCATCAACAGCAAATGATTTATATTCAAATTTTTCTTTTCCTATTTCTTTTTTCATTTTAGAAATAAAATCGCACACTTTTTTTATTTCTACATGAGCTTCTTTTATTGCTTGTAACATTGTATCATCTGGTATTTCATCTGCTCCTGCTTCTATCATTGCTATTTTTTCTTTTGTTCCTGCAACTGTAAGTTTTAATCTACTTTTTTCTCTTTGTTCTAATGTTGGGTTTATAACAATTTTATCATCTACATATCCTACATTTACTGCTGCTGTTGGTCCTCCGAAAGGTATATCTGAAATTGAAAGTGCTGCTGAAGCTCCTATCATTGCACATACCTCTGGTGAATTATCTGGTTCAACAGATAATACTGTTGCAACAACACATACATCATTTCTAAAATCTTTTGGGAATAATGGACGAAGTGGTCTATCTATTGCTCTTGATGTTAAAATTGCTTTGTCACTTGGTTTTCCCTCTCTTTTTGTAAAACTTCCTGGTATTTTTCCTACTGAATATAATTTTTCTTCAAAATCAACTGAAAGTGGGAAGAAATCTATTCCATCTCTTGGTTCTTTAGATGCTGTTACATTTACCATAACAGTTGTTTCTCCATATCTTACAAGTACACTTCCATTTGCAAGTTCTGCCATTTTTCCTGTTTCTATTGTTAGTTCTCTTCCTGCTAATTCCATTGAATAACTTTTAAACATTTCTTTTCCTCCTATATAAACTTTCTACACACCTTTTTTAATATTTATTATAGATGTAACCTCTATAATATGTTTCTTCTTTAAACACATTATACAAGCTACGTTCTATTAATAAATATTTATTTTATAAATTTGTATTTTAATAAAATTTAAAACAAGGACGTTTTTAAGCAAAACGTCCTAATGTATAAAATTATTTTCTTAAACCTAATTTTTCAATGATGTCTCTGTATCTTTGAACATCCTTTTTAGCTAGGTAGTTTAATAAGTTTCTTCTTTTACCTACCATTTTTAAAAGTCCTCTTCTAGAGTGATTGTCTTTTTTGTGAACTTTTAAATGCTCTGTTAATTCATTAATTCTTTCTGTTAAGATAGCAACTTGAACTTCTGGTGAACCAGTATCGTTTTCTTCTCTTTTATAAGTATTAATGATTTCTGTTTTTCTTTCCTTTGTCATTTGAAAAGCACCTCCTATTTAATATTTTATTTGCCTTCATCTGAGCTAAAGTTAGGTGTGTTTTTTACTTAAGCTAAGAAAAAGGTATGCTTTAACTTAAAACATACCTATTTTACTATAGATTTTGCAAAAAAGCAAGAAAATTCAAATAATTTCCTTAATCTTTTTTTCGATAATTGCATGTACAATTCCAAAAAAACTTACAATAAGATAAATTCCTGAAGAAACAATATAATGTTTGCTAACAAGAAATAAAAAACCAACTATGCAAAGTATAGGAATTATTCTACTGATAATGCATTTCTTTATTGATATTAGCTTATAAAGTCTTTTTTCTTCCTTTTCTATTGCTTTCATTAAATCTTCTTTTCCATTTCCACAAAAACAAATCAAATAGTATTTATTCTTGTAAACTTCAGGATACATTATCATCCCGCATTTAGGGCACCGTACATCACTGCCTGTTATATCATTCGCCATTTTCATTATCCTCTCTTTCTATATCAATGATTAACTCCATTATATTTTCCATATTTAAGTGCAAAAGAAAGTCAAATAGAAGCTTACTTTCCATTGCTTTCTTTTTATATTCATCACTGATATAATCTGTTAACGGTTTCACTTCTTCAATTACAGGAATATTAAAATAAGTTGATTCTTTCTTAATTTCTACATTAGAAAAAAGTTCAAAATATTTTTTTCTCTTTTTAGAAAAAAGTTCAAAATATTTTTTTTCTCCTTTTTGGCTAAAAAGTAACATGTAATACACCGCGGTCCTGTACCTGTTCCATCATTAATATTTGAGACAATATATGTTTTTAATACATATACTTCATCAATTTTGTTCTTCTTTGCAAATAACATAATTTTTCCTCCTTTAATTAAAGCTAGGTTTACTTATAACATGTTTGCTCTTGGCAAAATCTTTTCGAGATTATATCATAATTTTATGTAAAATGCAAATGTAGAGGCGACATTTAGTCACCTCTACATCTCCTACATTGCTGCTCTATATAAATTTATAAAGTCTTCTTTAGATGTTTCTCTTGGGTTTCCTGGTCTACAAGGATCTATCATTGCTTTATCTGCTAATAATTCTAAGTCTTCTTCTTTACATCCTGTATCTTTTACTGTTTGTGTAATTCCAACTTTCTTAGAAAGTTCTTGTATCATCCATACAAAAGTATTTATTACATCTTGGTCGTTTAAATTTGCTGCATCTGGTCTTCCTATATTTATTAATATTTCTCTAAATCTATCTGCACAAACTTCTCCATTAAATCTCATAACTGTTGGAAGTAAAATTGCATTTGCAAGACCATGTGGTGTATCATATACAGCTCCTAGTTGATGTGCCATTGAGTGTACAATTCCAAGTCCTACATTTGAGAATCCCATTCCTGCAATATATTGAGCATATCCCATCATTTCTATTGCATAGTCATCTTTATCGTTTACAGCAGCTGGTAAATATTGGAATATTAATTGTATTGCTTTCATATGAAACATATCTGACATAATATTGTGTGCTTTTGTTATATATCCTTCAACTGCATGTGTTAGTGCATCCATTCCTGTTGCTGCAGCCATAGATTTTGGCATTGATGCCATAAGTTCTGAATCTACTATTGCTATTATTGGAATATCATGTGGGTCAACACATACCATTTTTATTTCTCTTGTTTCATCTGTAATTACATAGTTTATTGTGACTTCTGCAGCTGTTCCTGCTGTTGTTGGAAGTGCTATTACTGGCATTCCTCTATTTACTGTGTTTGATGCTCCATTTAAAGAAACTATATCTGCTCTGTCTGGGTTTGTCATTACAATAGAAATACCTTTTGCAGTATCCATGCTTGATCCTCCACCAACTGCAACTATTAAATCTGCTTTAGATGCTTTGCATTTTTCTACACCATCTAAAACATTTTTTATAGTTGGATTTGGTTTTACATCTGAATATACTTCAAAATCTATTCCTTCATTATCTAAAATTCTTGTAACTTTATCTGTTACACCAACTTCAACTAAAGATTTGTCTGTAACTACTAAAACCTTTTTAAATCCTCTAGATTTAATTTCTTCTGGTAGTACCTCTCTTGCTCCTTTTCCAAAATAAGATGTTTCGTTTAAAACAAATTTTGTATTAGCCATTTAAAATTCCTCCTTTGTATTTATTATGGTTATATTATATCAATAATATTTTTAAATTCAATATTTTTTTGATTTTTCTTCAAGCATTTTGAAATCACAACACCTTTTTATAATACTTTCAGGAAGTTTGTTATTTATAACCTTATAGTATAAATTTTGAGCTTTATTTAATATAATATTTATATTATTTTTCTCATTGCACCAATCAATTTGCTTATATAAAAGATTTCTATAATTTTCGTTCTCCTCATTTTCTATATCTATTAGTTCACATTCTTCAAGTGGAATTGGTATCATATTATTAAAATTTATTGCCCCTAACTTTCCCTTATCAATTTTCAAAAAATCAATCGTATTCTTCATTTTTAAATGTTTTTCTTTTGGTGATGTAAATGGTGCAAAATATAGTGTATTATTTATTTCTAAAACAATTCCTATAAATGGTCTTTTAGCTTTATCACCATAACATTTAGCTATTCTTTTATCATATTGATTCAAATACATTATGTATTTTTCTTTCACTTTATAAAATTTTAATTTTTTCATAAATACTCCTTTCTAAAATAAATAAAAATAGAGAGTGTTATTGTTATATAACGCTCCCTATTTTACTTTTTTCGCTTCTATTTTTTATGGTGTAGAATCACCGCTTTTTTAGCTCCTCACTTATTGGTAGAGGCTCACCGCTTTTTTAGTTCCTCACTTATTGGTAGAGACTCACCGCTTTTTGAACAATTCCTGTTCTAAATTATTATATTCATAATACCATTTTTTTATTTACTGTGTCAATACTCTTTTAGTCTCCTAAACAAATTCCTATATCTCTTGCTGTTTTTACTAGGTCATGGTCCATTGTTACTAATCGTACATTGCTTTCTGCTGTTCCACCTTGTACTGCTCCTATTTCTTTATTGTTTCCTACAACTTCTTCTAAAGTTACATAGTTTAGTTTTCCATCTTTCAATACTGTAAGAACTCCAAATTTTCCTTTCATTGCCAATTCCATTGCTTTTGCTCCATATTTTGTTGAAAGTACTCTATCGTATGAAGTTGGCGTTCCTCCTCTTTGCATATATCCTAATGTTGTATTTCTTGTTGTTATTCCTGTTAGTTCTTGTAAATCTTTTGCAACTTTTTCTCCTGCTCCTCCTAGTTGAACATTTATAACTCCTTTTCCACCATCACGTGTATTTTTTATACTTAGAGAACCTCCTTGTGGTACTGCTCCTTCTGCAACAACAATTACACTAAAGTTTTTACCCATTTCTTTTCTTTTATTTATTGCTTCAACAACTTTGTTTATATCGTATGGAATTTCTGGAATTAATGCTACATCTGCTCCTCCTGCTATTGCAGATTCTAGTGCTATCCATCCTGCATATCTTCCCATAACTTCTAATACCATTATTCTATTATGTGTTTCTGCTGTTGTGTGTAATCTATCTATTGCGTCTGTTGCAACAGTTACTGCTGTATTATATCCAAAGGTAATATCTGTGCATGCAACATCATTATCTATTGTTTTTGGAACTCCTATTACATTAATTCCTCTTACAGAAAAATCTCTTGCAGATTTTTGAGTACTATCTCCTCCAAGTGTAAATAAACAATCAAATCCATCTTCTTTAATGTTTTGAACACATTTTTCAGATAAATCTTTATATACTGTTTCTCCATTTTCTTCTACTTTATAATTAAATACATTAGCATTTAAAGAAGAACCTATTATTGAACCACCTTTTTGTAATATTCCTGAAGCAGTATTTGCAGTACTTAATTTTATATAATTATTTTTCAAAAGTCCATTATACCCATCAATAAATCCATAACATTCAATTCCATTATTTTCTGCTGTTTTTACTATTGCTCTAATTACAGCATTAAACCCTGAAACATCTCCTCCATTTGCTAATATAGCTACTTTTTTAATCATATTTTTTACCTCCTAAATTTTATACTTTTGTGTTTTTATAATTATTGTTCAATTAATCTATCGCTTATTTCTTTAAAGTTTTGAAAATTGTGTTGTCTTAATATTTCATATGCAATAATTGCAACTGAATTAGATAAATTTAAGCATCTTATTCCATCTAACATTGGTATTCTTGCTGTTTTATCTAAGTACTGCTTCATAACATCTTCTGGTAATCCTTTTGTTTCTTTTCCAAATAAAACAAATACTTCATCCATATCTCCAAAATTTATATCTGCATAATTATGAGTTCCTTTTGAAGTTATAAAAAACATATTATTTTCTTCTGGTTTATATTTATTTAAAAACTCTTTAAAAGAAATGTGTTCTTCAATTTCCATCTTGTCCCAATAATCCAAACCAGCTCTTTTTAAATACTTGTCTGAAATTTGAAAACCATATGGTCTAACAAGATGAAGCTTAGCACCTGTTGCAGCACATGTTCTAACAATGTTACCAGTGTTTTGTGGAATTTCTGGCTCAACCAAAACAATATTTAATTTCATTTATTATGCCTCCTATTTTAGCTAATTATATCAATAAAAAAAAATAATGCAATAGCAATTACATTATTTCTAATTCCCTGTACTTCTATATTTATTTAATGCCAAATTCCATAGTTTTACTGCAATTATCCATAAAAGTATAGCCACTATTGGCGATAAATAAATCATATATGTGTTTAATCCTAAATAACACATAGTTGGATAGTATGCAACAAATGCAAACGGTAAAATATATGTTAATATTATTTGTATAAATTTATTATATATTGATATTGGGTATTCTGTTAAAGTATGTATTCTATAAAATGACCATATTATCTCATTTGACCTATATGTCCAAAAAGATGCAATACTAAATATTGTCATTAATGCTCCAATTATTAGCGCCCCAATTATACTAAAAATCATTATTTTTGCAATTAATATAATTGTTATTTGAATATTTAATTTTTGCAACATAGAAATTGTTATACCAATTCCTAAAAACAAATCTGTTATTCCAGCAAAGTCTCTTGAAGAACCAATAATGGATATAAGTGGATGCACGGGTCTTAGTAAAATTTTATCAAATTCACCGTTTCGAATATATTTTGGACCTATTTCATACATAGAATCAAAGCAAAAAGCAACAAAACCAATGGAAATTCTTGTAATTCCATATAATAATAAAATTTGATAAAAATTCCATCCGGATATATTTTCAGTATTATTAAATGCTATTAGCACAAATATTATACTCACAAGTTGAACTATTAATTCTGAAATAACACCAACTATACAATCAATTCTATATATAAGTATTTCTTTTAATGAATTCTTTAAAAAAGAGAAGTATAAACTTAAATTATACATAATTTGCTTCATATTATCCTCCATTTACAGTTACATTTTTTATTGCATGATTAAAGAAAATTTTCGCAATACTGTATAGTGCTATCCCCCATATAATTTGCTTTACAATTATCATTATAATTTCATTTGTAGAAAAATTTCCAAGCCATATATTTATTGGTGTATAAATTAATTCTTTAAACGGCAATATTTTTGATAAGTTTTGGAACCAATTAGGAAATAATGTTATTGGTGCAATAATACCTGAAAATATTTGTATTATAGCCTTTCTTAATACTTGCATTCCCCATATTGAATTTGTATAAAAACCTATTGTACCTACAATTACTTGTAAAGAAAAAGTTATAGGTACACCCAAAACAATTATTAACATACATAATAAGAAATCCATTACATTATCAGGTAATACTAATTTCCAAAATAATGAACATAAAATAAATGTAGCAACACCTACAACTGTTGCAAAAAGCAATTCTCCAATATTTATTCCAAAATAATATTTAAAATATGAAATTGGGTTTAGTAATTCTTTATTTATTTGACCACTTTTTATATTTTCACCCATTGTTTCATTTACTCCCCAAGTTGCAAATGAACTGAAGGTAATTACTAAAATATAATATGTAATCATTTGTTGCAAGTTATATCCTCCAGCATTACCAGTTTGCTTATATATAGCCTGCCATACGAAAATATATACCATTACCTCAATTATTCTATTGAGTGTAAATAAATAAAAATTTGATTTATATATATTGTATTGATTAAACTGCATTTTTGCAAGTTGCGTCATTATTTTTAACATTTGTGTGCTCCTTTATATATTTCTTTTAATATATCTTCTAATTCTGCTTCTTTCATATGAACATCTTCAATTTCACAATATTTTGATATTTCATCCATAACTGTTAAAATAGTAATCTTTTCATGTAAAAACTTTAGTTTTATACTATTTTCTTTTTCTTCTATAATCTTTAAATTTTCATTTTTTAAATCATTCTTTATAATGCTTTTCTTATTTTTCACAATCAATTCTGCTGTTATATATTTTCCATATTTATCTTTGAATTTTTGTTTTTCTCCGTCATAAATTATTTTTCCTTTGTCTAAAAGTATTATTCTATCACAAACATCTTCGATATCTTTCAAATCGTGAGTTGTAAGTATTACTGTTGTTTTATTTTCTTCATTAATTTCTTTTATAAATTTTCTTATTTTTTCTTTAACAAAAACATCTAATCCAATTGTTGGCTCATCTAAATATACAATTTTTGGATTATGTAAAAAGGTAGCAGCAATTTCGCATCTCATTTTTTGCCCTAAGCTTAAATTTTTTACCTGTTTTTCCAATAACTCATCTAACTCAAGTAGTTTTGTAAATTTTTTAAGATTTTTTCTGTATTCACTCTCGGTCATATTATACATTTTTTTAATTAATCTGAAAGATTCTATTACAGGCAAGTCCCACCACAATTGTGTTTTTTGTCCAAAAACTGCTCCAATATTTTTATTATTTCTTATTCGTTCTTTATATGGTATTATTCCATTTACAGTTACCTTTCCTGATGTAGGAGTAAGTAAACCTGTAAGCATTTTTATTGTAGTTGACTTTCCTGCACCGTTTTCTCCTATATATCCAACAAGTTCTCCTTCTTTAATCTCAAAATTAATTCCCTTTACAGCCATAAATTCCTTATATTTTGGATGAAATAAATTTTTAAAATAACCTATTAATCCTTCTTCTTTTTCTATAATTTTATATGTTTTAACTAAATTCTCTACTTTAATCATTAATTTTGCTCCATTTATTTTATATTAATTAATTCGAATTATTTATAGCATAAATTTACTTTTTTAGCAACAATTTCTTATTTTGTACTTATATGTATATTTGATATTTCTGTGGTTAATTCTCTTGAAATTATGTTTTGTATTTGTGCTATTTGATTTTGTTCTAGTTTTTCTGCTTTTACAACTACACTTACACTGTCATCGTTTACAAATATTACTGCATCTTCAAATCCTTTTGTTTTTATTAAGTTTTCTGCTATCATTATTGCATTTTTCTTATTGTTTATATTTGCTATTTCTTGTGATGATATTGATTTTTGTGTTTCTGGTATTGCTGTATTTTCTAATATTTTTTGATATGTTTCTAACATTTGTGAATACATATTTTCTCTTTGTAGTTTTGAACTTGTAAAATAGTCTTCTTCTCCATTTGAATTTGTTTCTACAGTATTATTTTCACTGGTGTTATTAGCTGTGTTATTATTTTCATTTGCAGTGTTTTCTTCTTTTGTATTTACGTTGTTTGTGTCTTCACTACTATTGTTTGCCATTGTTTCTTTTATATTGTTTTCTTCTCCTACCACAAGTTCACTATCTACTAATTTTGCATCTCCTATTCCTGCATAATCGTATCCTTCTTCTGTTTTTCTGTTTGCTACTTCTTCTGATATTTGTGATGAATAGTTCAAATATCCAGCTGCAATAAGCATTAGTGCAACTACAGATATAATAATTTGATTTTTCTTAAATATTCTCATTATTAATTCCTCCCTTTAAACTTTTAACTTAAACACTTGTATTTTATGTGTTGCAAGTCCTGTTGCCGCTTCCACAGCTTGAATAATTTGTGTTTTTACATTTGCATTTTCTCCTCCTTCTGCAGTAATTATTGCTCCTTCTATTTTGGGTGAAACAGTTTTTTGAGTTATAATGCTTTTTTCTCCACTACTATTTTCTTGCATTATTGCAGATTTCTGTGTATTTGTATCTGTTGTAGTTCTCTTTCCTCCAGAAGTATCCGCTTCCTCTGTTGTTGTTTCACTTTTGGTCTCATCGTATAATGGAACTAGTTCACTACTTTCTGAATATGTAAGCAATACAGAAACTTTTCCTACACCATCTATATTACTTAAAATTCTTTCTAAATTAGATTGCAAATCTGTTGTATTTTCTGAATTAGAGTTATTTTCTTGTGTAGCTAATTGTTTTCCTGTTGTAGTATTTTGCCTAGTTTGTGTTTCATCTTCTTTTTTATCTCCATTCCAAATTTTATTAACAGCTATACAAGTAATTATAAGAATTATTAGCAGTATAACCATATTTTCCATTTTCTTCTTGCTTTCTTTACCCTCTGCTGAATACAATTCTTTTATTTTGCTAGGAATTTTCTTCATTTGTAAAACCTCCTTATTTTATGCTAATCAACCTCTATATTTTCTTTTTTTATACTATATGTTTCTGACAAATAGTTTTTAATTTCTTGTTTTTCCATAGATGTTAAATTGTTTTGTTTTACTTCGTTTGTATTGTTTGAAATCTTTATTTCTATTTTATTAACAGCTTGTATATTTGAATTATTGTTATTTTCTTCTCTTTCTAAACTTATTTTCAAACTATTAATAGTTCCATACGATTCTTCATTTTTTAACTCTATATTCGCATCTAAACTATTAACTTTATAACCTTTTTGTTTCATTCTATTTTTTATATCTGCTTTAATACTTGAAGTATATGTATTATCCAAATTTTTATCTATTACATTTGCACTTGCAGTAGTGGTACTTTCCACATTAAAGTAATTTTCATATTTAGATACATCTATTGTAGAGTTTCCTCCACTTATTTTAGATATTATTGGCGATATAATTGTAAATAATATGTATAATCCTATTACAGTTTTTATGTACTTTTTATTATTTCCTTCTGGCAAAATCATTTGTATTATTGTAGAAACTATAACTGCTAGAATAATAGATTTTGCCCAAGTTGACATTGCATTTATCACATTATTTTTCCTCCGTTTATCTATACATCATTCCGCTATTAGAAATTTTAATAACTAATGTTGTTCCAATTATCAGCATTACAGCTATTGCACTCATAATTCCTAATAACAATTTGAAAGTTTCTCCCATTTCGTCTAATAGCTTTACTATTTTTGCATCTGCTATTGGTTGACTTATTGCTGCCACCAGATGATATGAAAGTGTTAAAATTGTAAGTTTTATAATAGGACCTATACATATTGCAATTATTACAATTATTCCTACAATTCCAACGGCATTCTTAAGTATATTTGAGCAACCTATAACTGTGTCTACTGTATCACCTAATATTTTACCTACAACAGGTATTAAATTACTTACTGCTGCTTTAGTAGTTTTTGCAGTTATTCCATCCACACTACTTGTTAAGCTTCCATCTATTGAAACTACAGATACAAAAAGTGTAAGTGTTATTCCTAAAAGCCAAACTATGCTAGATTTCATAAATTTAGATATTTTATCTATATGTACTTCTTCTGATACTTTTGAAACAATTCCAATTGCTGTTGAAATTAATACCATTGGTATTATAAAAACTTCTAGCATATTTGATATAAAGTTTATTAAAAAAAGTATTATTGGCTCTATTACACCTGCCGAAGTTATACTTCCTGTGGTTAAAAGTAAAGTCATTAGCAAAGGCACAAGTGTTTGACCATAGCCCAACATATTTTGTATAGATTGTTTTGTAAGTGATATAATATCTGCAAAGTTACTCATTATTAATGTTACTATTAATATGTATTGCACATAATATGTAATTGTTGAAATGCTTTTGTTTTCTAGTCCATCGCTAATACTTTTAAGAATACTATGTATTATAATTATTATTAAAATACTTCCTAAAATTTTTATTGTTGATTTAATTTCTTTTCCAAATAGATTTACTATTTTTTTGAAAAATGTGTCATTGTTTATATTTCCAGATATAGCAGACTGTAAAAGTTCTCCTATATCTATGTCTTCCATAAATTCTCTCGAATATTCTTTACTTTTTGTTATAAAATTGCTTACATTTAGCTCATCTATTTGGCTTGATATAATATCTTCTGTATTTATTTCTACATTTTCTGTTTCGTCTGTTGCATATACACTTGGTATTTCTAAAAGCAATGCTACTGCTAGTATTAATAATATTTTTTTCATATGTATACCTCTTTTTTAGAAATGTATTCTTTTGTTTAAGGTAAAATTTTTATTATTGTTTCTAATAGGCTTGAAATTATAGGAATTGATACAGAAATTATCATAATTTTTCCTCCTAAATCTACCTTGCTTGCTATTGAATTTTCTCCAGAATCTTTGCACACACTTACTGCAAATTCTGTTAAAAGTGCTATTCCTGTTATTTTTAATAAAATTCCGAGAAATTGACTATTAATGCTTGCTTTGTTAGAAAAATCTGATAGAAGTTTTATTATTCCAGCTAATTGTCCAGATATCATAAAAAATATTATTACTCCTACCATTAAAGAAACATACAATGTAAATTCTGGTTTATATTGTCTTAGTATAATTATAATAATTAGCCCTATTAAACCGAATTCCTATTATTTTTATAATATCCATATATAATTCCTCTCTTATAAATTAAACATTGTTCGCACAGCATCAAACAGGCCACTTATTTGTTTTATTACCATTGTTAAAACTATTACAAGCCCTGCTAAGGTTGTCATCATTGCTTGGTCTTCTCTTCCTGCTCTTACTAACACTTGATGAAGTACTGCAACTAAAATTCCTACTGCAGCTATTTTAAAAAGTAATTCAATATTCATAGGTATAACTTCCTTTCTTTTGTTTTATTAAGCTAGTAATATAACTATTGCTAGTCCTATTGTCATTCCTAATGTTTTATATAGTTTTTCGTTTTTTTGTCTTTCTTGTTCTGCATATTCTATTTGTTTTTTCAAAAAACTTTTGGTTAGCTCTATTTCACTAACTTGTCCTTCTAAATTTGTTTTACCGAGAAGTTTTGACAATCCTTTTAATATGTTTTTATCTTCTTCGTTTATTTCTAAATTGCTTTCTTCTATGGAGTTTAGCCATGCAGTGCCTGCTTCTGTATTTTTCATCTTTTGGCTTGAATCATAAAATAAATTTGAAACATTTTTATATGTATTTTTTGATATTTCTTCAAATATATCTGGTATAGGTTCATATGTATATTTTATTTTTGTTAGAAATATGTTTAGTGCCGAATTTAATTCTTTAAGTGTTTTTACTCTATTTGAATATTTTTTTGAAAACATTATTCCTAGACTTAAACTTGTACCAAATATAGTTAGTAAAATTAATGTTTTAATAATAAACATAAAAAACTCCTTGATTTAACATTAATATATTATATTCAGGAGTTTTTGCTTTTAGAACATATTTATATATAAAATATAAATAGTAGACATATATATTACATCTTCTATTAGATATAATGTATATGCCTACTACTTTTCCGGTTATTTTCAGATTATAAATTATTTTGAATTTACTGCCTTTTCTAAATTAGTAATTCTAACTTCATGTGAAAGTAAACGTTTATTGTTTAATGCCATGTAATTTTCATATTCATCAAACTTTTTATCATTTTTCTGGTCATCCATCATTATTTTTTCAAACATAGCATCAATTTTTTTACCGTACTTTTCTTCGAAATAAAAATTGTTGTCAATAATTTTTTCTTCAAGTTGATCAAATCTTTTGTCTAAAATTTTATTGTTTTCTTTAATTTTTTCATCTATCATAACAGATATTTTTTCGTTATTAGCCTCTATTTTTTCGTCCATCATAACAGATAGCTTTTCATTGTTAGCTTCTATTTTTTCGTCCATCACTTTGTACAATTTTTCGTTGTTTGCTTCCATCAATTCAATAAATCTTTTTTCTTCCATTAATTTTCACCTCCTTCTTTTTTATAAAAGTATTTTAACATTATTCTTTTTACTATGCAATAAATATTTAATATTTTTTAAATTATTTTGTATTCTTTATTTATTTTATCTAATGCATATATTTTATTTACTTTTCCTTTATTGTTTTTATCTAAAAATATCAGTCTTTCAAATATATATTTTTCTATTAATTCTGCTATAGCTGGATTTAGTTTTAAATCTTCTAATGAATTTCCATGTGCTGTAAATATTCCTTTTATTCCTGAACATACTGCATAGTTTATTTCTTGCACATCTTCTTTACTTCCTATTTCATCTGCTACTATAATTTCTGGTGCCATTGACCTTATAAGCATTTTCATTCCTATAGATTTTTTAATGTTTTCAATTATATCTGTTCTTATTCCTAAGTCGTTTTGAGGAATTCCTTTATACATTGCTGCAATTTCTCCTCTTTCATCTACAACTCCTATGTTTTTTCCTGTAATTTCTTCGGTTCCATTACTCAAATTTCTAATTATATCTCTTAAAAGTGTTGTTTTTCCTGCACCTGGTGGAGATACAATTAAAGTGTTATAAATAGTATTTTCTTCTTTATTAATTATTTCTTTAATTATGTTGTTAGAGCAACCTATTATTTGCCTTGCTATTCTAAAATTCAAGTTTGATATGTAATTTAAGTTTTTAACTTGATTATTTTCTATTACTGCACTTCCTGTAATTCCTATTCTATGTCCACCTTTTATGGTTATAAAACCTTCACATATTTGATTTTGGTATGAATATATAGAATTTTCGCAAATACTTTGCAATACATTCAATACATCTTCTGTTTGTACTATATAGTTTATTATTTTTTCGGAATTGTTTAATTTTAAAATAATTGGTTTAGAATTTCTTATTCTTATTTCTTCTATAACTAAATTATTATTTATTTCATTCTCCAAAACTACTCTTATTTTATCTGGAAAATATCTTAAAATATCATTATAGCTCATTTTTTCATCCTTTCATAGAAAGGCAACCGTTTTGGTCACCTTTACATTTCTATATAATATAAAATTACCCTTGCATATACATATTAATATATATATGCAAGGGCACCTGAATTTATGAATATTTTTAGATTATTTTAATTATAGAATTTTATATATATTATTTTGTAAGTTCTATTGTAACTTGAGTTGCATCTTTTGCAACAGTTATTTTTGCATTATTATTTGTTATAACACTCTTAATTGAGCTTATATATTCTTTTACTTCTTTTACATTATCTTTTGTTATACCTTTAATTCCTTTTTCTTCTATTCCATTTGCTTCATCTTTTGCTACATAAATTAATTCATCATCTGTATAATCTTTTAGTGCTACTTTAGATAACTCTACTGGTGCTGTTTTTCTCGTAGCTAAAGTTATTGTTCCATCTTTAGCTATTGTTACTTTTTTGCTTCCATTTAAGGCATCTGCTGTTAAATCAACTGTTCCTTCTGCAACTGTAACATTCATACTTGCAGCTATATTACAGTTTGTTGTAATTGTAACTCCTTTATTAGCTACAACATTTATTGTTCCTTTTTGGATTGATGTTTGGTCTTTAGAACCAACAAAGTTTATTGTTAAAACTTCATCACTTTCGAAACCTAAAGTGTTGCTTTCTGTATTTGGTGTTACAGTAAGTTTTTGAGCTGTAGCACCTATTGTTGTTTTAGCTACTGTAGAAACTTTTACACCATTAATTATAGCTTTTGAGTTTACAACATATGTTTTATCACCTTTAACTTCAACATCGCTATTTACATTTATTGCATCAGCTGTCACTCCACTTAAATCATAAATTGCACCTGTACCATTTAAATTGATTTCTTTAAATGTTCCACTTATAGTTTTTGCAAATTTATTATTACAAGTAACATTTAATGTATAGTCTTTTAAATCTCCGAATTTTCTTGTACTTTCTTTGTCATTTAATGTTGCTGTTATTGTTTTTTCATTTATACTTATAACATCTCCAGCTTCAAATTTTTCAACTAAAGATACTACATTTGCAAATTCTGTTGGATAAATACCATCTGTATTATCATAAACTGTTTTATTTATTATCATTTTATTTGTATCTGCATATATTTTACCTGTATTTTCTTTAGCTTCTTTTTCATTTTTTGTTACTGTTAAGTTTGAAATTGATGGCATTGTAGCTTTTGTATTTAATGTTGAAGTATAATTAGATTCTAATTTAATTCCTTCAACTGTTGTAATTAATTTGAAAGCATATTTTTTATTGCTTTCTAATCCATCTATAACAATTTTACCGTCTTTTGATAATTCTACATTTTTTTCACTTATTTTTGTATATTGTGGTTTTGTTTCATCTATGCTACCTAATTTACCAGCAGCAAGTTCTTTTACATTTGATGCATCATAGATTTCTACTTTATATTCTGTTTTTATTCCTGTAATAGCTATAGGATTTGAAACAGTATATTCAACTGAGTTATCTTTTTCTGTAGGTGCAGTAAGTGATGGTGCAGTTGTTGTTAAAGTATATATTTTATTAGATGTTGCTTCATCTGAATTTATTAATGAAACTTGTCCATCATTTGCAACTACAATAATTTTAACAAAATAAATTGTATTATCTTGTGGTAAAGTTATTACTCCTTTGTCATCTGGTGTTACAAGTGTTGGAGTTGTTTCTTTTCCATCATTATCTAAACTTATTAATTGAACTTTTATTTCTTTAAAGGTTCCTTCTTTGTTTGGATTTTCATATGTTAAATATGTTTTTCCATCTTCTTTATTTTCTAGTTTTACATTTTTAACTGCTTCTAATTTTGAAACAACTATTTCATCTGAAGTTACTGTTTCAGAAGCTTCTATATTGGCTGTTCCTTTTACTTGAACAGTTATTTTGTATGTACCTGTTTCTGTTGCATTACTTGAAATGTTTATTTCTTTTTCTGTAGTTGTTGTAAAAGCAATTACTTTGTTATCTTTTAAGATATTAACAACATATGCTGCGCCTGTATTTTTTTCATCTTTCCATGTAAATTTACCTGTTGCAACTCCATCTGTAACTGTTGCTTTTAATTCTTTAACTGCTGTTGCTTGGTTAGCATTATCTTTAGCTATAACAACAGTTTCAGCTACTGATCTGCTACCATATTTGTTTTCTAATATAAATGTAACATTAGCAGATGCCCCTTCAGTTAATTCGTTTGAAATTTCATAGTTTTCTACTTTATTATTTGAAACTTCTATTGTTTTTGCATCTTTTATATCTGATATAGAATCACCTATAACATAATATACTTTTGTTATATCATTTTTTCCATATCCTTCTAAAGAAAGTGTTGCTGTTCTTGTTGCTGTACGTTTTGTATTTACGTTTGTAGCCGCAGGAGCTTCAGTATTTTTTATAACTGTTGTTGTTCCAACAACTTCTGCATCTTTATCTACTCCAGCTACTAATTCAACAGAAAGTACGCCATCAACTAAATCTGAAACATCAATTCCATCAACTTCTACTTTTGTTGTATTTTTAGTTATAGTTACTGGTTTGGTAACTACTTTATCTTTACCATTTACATCTAATCCCTTAACATTTAATGTTAAGCTAACATCTTTATCAGATACTTGTGCAACATTTACAGTAACTTTTGAACTTGTTACATTTTGATTATTAATAATACCTTCATTTACAGAAAGTGAATAATCATATTTTTCATCTTCCATATCTGGTAATTTATCAATTACAGATGCTAAACTTCCAACATAGAATTTTTGCATATCTAAAGCATCATTAACATCAACATCTGCATTGTTTCTAACATCTGCTGCTTCTAATTGAACATTATCTAATTCAACATTACCAACATAATATTGTTTTACTTGTAATGCATCGTTTACATCAACAAAACCATCTTTGTTAACGTCTCCATAGATTACTACAGTATATTCTTTACCATTTGCAGTAAATGTATCTCCTGTACGTACTACAGTATTATCATTTGGTATTGCTGCTCCATTAAATTTTGTTACATTTGCAAATTTTTCGCTTGTTGCTATTTCTTTAAATGTTACACAGTCTTCTGCATTTGCAAGAACAAATGGAACTATTGTTTTATTTTCTACTAATTGTTTATAAATTCCTACTGGACTTGTTTTTATTTCATCTTGAATTTCTGTAGCTAATGTTTTTGGATTGCATACATTAAGAGCCATTAAACCAGCTAAAGCTAAAGATGATACTACTTTTAATTTTTTATTCACTTTAATTTCCCCCTTGAAAACTTAAAATTATTTACTTATTTTTCTTGCTACAACTATTCCTGCAACTGTTGTTAAAGCTATTCCCGCAATTGTAACTACAGAAGCACCAGTTTGAGGTAATTTTGTTATTGTTTTTCCTTCATCATTTACTTTTTTGTTTGTTGTAGTGCCTTTTTTATCTGTTTTTCCTGTATTAGTCGTATCTTTTTTATCTGTATCTGTTGTGTCTTTTTTGTCTGTATCTGTTGTTGTTGTTTTTTCAGCAACTTTAACTGATACAGTGTTTGCTGGCATTGCTTCGCTTGATTCTGTTGTTAATCTTGTAACTTCAAAAGAAGCTGAATCTGTTAATTCTTTAGCTTTGAATGTAAATGTAACAGCTGTTGTTGTTTTATCTGTGCTTGTTCCAGCAACTTTTACAACTCCATTTGCATTTCCTGTTGTTAATTCTCCTATAGAACTTGAAGCTGATACAAATTCAAATTTACTTGAATCATATTTTAGCCATGTTCCTATTGAATGTGTTTCTTTAACACTTACAGTAACTGTTACTGTATCTCCTTTATTTGCTTCTGTTTTGTTTGCGCTTATAGATGAAGCGTTTACGCTTGTAGCTAATGCTACTAATAGTACTATTGTTACTATTCCTGATAATAATTTTTTCATTTTATTCATTTCCTTTCTAATTTTAATTTTTAATTAGGCTTCTTCTTTTGCCTTTATGATAAGTCTTGTTAGTCCTCCTGGATTACAAGTAATAAGAGTAACTTCCTTAACTCCTTGATAAGTAGGGTCTAAACATTCTAAGTCTGTTGGATTGCAAGTGTAAATATTAAATATTTTATATGTTACCTTTGTTTTTTCTTCCTTATTAATTAAATATAAAGAGTCTCCAATTTCTAGTTTTTTTGCATCTTTTAACATATTTTTGTAATTATGTCCTGTAATGCAAAAATTTCCTATTTCATTTATATTTGGACCATAAAACTTTGTAACCGATAAATTTAATGAATCATCAGTTGTTTTATTTAAAATATTCTTTTCTACACCTATTTTTTCAATCACAAGCTGACCAATTACTTTGTAGTCTCCCATTTTTTCTGGTAAATCTACATTTACTATATTTTCATCTTTCTTATCTTCTACATTTTGATTTACAGGAGTATTTTCTATATTTGCAGTACAAATAACTTCACTTTCTTCATTTGTATTTTGTACTTTTATTTGTTTGGCAATTTTATATCCAACATAGAATATAAGAATAATAATTAATATAGCACAAATTCCTTTTTTCTTATTGAATTTCCTTTTGGTGTTTATGCTTCTTTTCCCTTTATTATAAGGAATACTCTTTTTCACTTTATAATTTTTCACCTCCTTATAACTATAGTTATTTACACTGCTTTTATTGATATTCTCTACCTTTTATTTCGAGAATATTAACCTGTTTTAGGTTATCTTGGATTATTTTAACCTAAAACAGGTTAGATGTCAACAACTTATTTTAAAAAATATAAAATTAAATAAATATGTAATTTCTATGAGTTTTACAAATTAACTTTATGCCTAATATATATACTCTTTTTACATATACTAATTTAAAGGAGGTGCCATATCATTAATACACGCTATCCAAGGATTCGCTCTTTAAGGGAAGATCATGATATGACGCAAAAGCAAATTTCTCAAATTTTAAATATGTCTCAAACTGGATATTCCAAATATGAAACAGGTGAAAATGATATTCCAACTCATATATTAATTGAATTATCTAAATTATATAAAACATCTGTAGATTATATTTTAGGCTTAACAGATGATCCACTCCTAAAAAGCGAATAAAAATAGAGGTTGATTTTATCTTCAACCTCTACTTTTATTATAAATTTTATTCTTCCCAATTATGGTAAACATTCATAACGTCATCTAATTCATCTAGTTTTTCTATAAGTCTTTCCATTTTTTCTTGTCCTTTTTCATCTAATGCAACATATGTAGTTGGAACTCTTTGAATTTCAGCTTCTACAAATTCTAATCCTTCATTTTCTAAAGCTTCTCTAACTGTAGAAAAATCTTCAGGTGATGTTGTTATCTCGTAACATTCTTCATCAGATGTAAAGTCTTCTGCTCCATTATCTAATGCAAGCATCATAAGTTCATCCTCATCTTTATCTGTAGTTGTTTTATCTATTACAATAATACCTTTTCTATTAAATAAATAAGACACACAACCTGTTGTTCCAAGATTTCCTCCAGATTTATCGAAAACATGTCTTACATCTGCTGCAGTTCTGTTTTTATTATCTGTACTTGCTTCAACAATAACTGCAACACCACAAGGTCCATAACCTTCATAAATCATTTCTTCATAATTTTCACTACTGCTTGATGCTTTTTTAATTGCATTATTAATTGTATCGTTTGGCATATTTGCAGCTTTACATTTAGCAATAACATTTTTTAATTTAGAATTACCAGCTGGGTCTGGTCCACCTTCTTTAGTTGCAATTAATAATTCTCTTCCAAGTTTTGTAAAGATTTTACCTCTAGCTGCATCTGCTTTACCTTTTTTAGCTTGTATATTGTGCCATTTGCTGTGTCCTGACATTTTAATTCCTCCTTTTATTCTTTTACTCTATCTTAAAAAATTTTCTAAATTTTACAAATTCAGTTAACATTGTAACATATATTTTTATGTTTGTGTAGGCTTTTTTTAAAATATTTTTTGTATTTTACTACTCACAATAAAAACTAAGCAATTAACATATTTATCTGTTAGTTGTTTTAATTAACAAAAAATATTAATTATCGAAGATTTCTCCTACTTTACTTATAGCATTTATTAACTCTTTATATTCTATTTCTTCAGCATAAAAATTATCTTTTTGATACCTTTTCCATTGTTGTCGCATTTTACCATCATTTGCGATTTTCTCCACTATCTTCTTCCAATCTTTTATTATTTCACTTGTTCCTCTATGTTGTGCTGTTAAAATTATCGCATCTTTTAAGGTTTTTTTATCAATAATTTTGTTTTGAGTATTTATAAGCATATAAACATCGTAATAATCCCTAATTCTTGTTGAAAGCACTCCTCTTTTTACAATAGCTTCAAATTTTTCGGCAATGATAGTTTCTACATTATATGACCATATTTGTATTTTTCTATCTTCTAACATTAATATAAAACTATACTCGATTTCTTTATATGTAATTTTGTCTCCTGTTGTAATATCTATTTTCATTATAACTGGCATTTCATTATTATATTTTGCTTCAAATGTAATTCTATACCCAACATAGTCATCATCTTCTCTAATTAATTCAACCTTGTTAATTTTTAACTTCACATTGTCATCAATTTCTATATTACATATTTCATCCATAATATTTGTAATATTATCTTTTGTTAATGGAAAGCCTTTTATTGTTGTATCCATATCCATTGTAGTTCTGCTATCAATTCCAAGCATTGCAGATATTAACATTCCTCCCTTTAATATAAAATTATCTTTATATTTTGAAATCGATATTCTTTCTAATAGTCTTTCTAACATATATGTTTGTAAAACTGATTGTGCTGCTACATTATTTTCTTTTGCCATGTTATTTATTATAGCTTTAAAGCTCATTGTATTTCTTTTCAATTATAGCACCTCCATATAATTCTTCAATATATTTTGTATTTTAAATTTTTCTGCATATTCATATAATAAAATTAGATTTTTTTCTTTTTTCTTAATGTATCCTTTTATAGCATCATTAAATATTTGTGGATCTATCTTATTCCTATCTCTAATAATATCACATATTGTTCTTTCCATATCGTATATTTGTATTGTTGTTCCATCTTGTAATCTCATCTCTTTTAATCCTAAAAGATGTTTTTCTTTCTTTATATAATGAACCTTTATAGATTTATCATGTACAGTTATATAACTTGGAAATGTCATATCTATTCTTATCGGTGTTCTGTCTGTTAAGTCATAAAAGTATAATGCTGTATTATGTGAAAAGATTCCTTTTTTATATTTTTGTCCTAAGATAAAAAATTCATTTATTTCTTTATCTTTTTCTGCATATACTCCTTTTGATACTTTTTTCAAATATCCTGTTTCTTCTAATTGCCTTATATATTGTCTATGAATATCATTTTTTTGTGCCTCTTTTACTAATAGTATGCCATTATTATTTTGTACTAATTCTTTAATTTTTTCTATATTATTCATTAAAAATCACCTTCTTTTTTTGACAGTCATACCCATATTATACATCATATCGGTATGGTTGTCAAATGTTATAACTAGATAAAAGCCATAAAACGAATCTATAATAAAATTCATTTTATGGCTTTTAATTTAATATATTTGTTCTAAATTAATTAATTCATTTTTCTAAAAGTTAACTTTAACAAACATGGTAATTTTATATTTAAAATTGTATTTTTGTTATACACAAGTTCAACATTCTCATTTACTGTACACCAATTTAATAAAAAGAACTTATATTTCATCAACATTTTCAGCATGTCTAGCTAAATATACTATTGTATCCTTGACTTTATTAAAATCTCCTTTCTCTTTTATATAAAAATATCTTATAAACCTTAAAAATCTTATAAATTTTACAAGTTCATTAGTAACATTTTTTAAGTCTTAAAGCATTTAAAATTACTGTTAAACTGCTAAATACCATTGCTAAACTTGCAATCATAGGATTTATAGAAATTCCTAATGGCTTAAATATTCCAATGGCAATAGGTATCGTTAAACAGTTATAGAAAAATGCCCAAAATAGGTTTTGTTTTATATTTTTAACAGTTTTTTCACTAATTTTTATTAATTTTAATATTGAATATAAATCATTTTTAGTTAAAATAACATCACTTGAATCCATTGCAATATCTGTTCCGCTTTTTACACTTACACCAATATCTGCATTTGTTAATGCTGGACTATCATTTATGCCATCCCCACACATCATAACTCTATTTCCATCTTCTTTTAGTTTTTTTATTGTTTCTGATTTTTGAGATGGCAGAACATTTGAAATTACTTTAGTTATTCCAAGTTCTTTACCTATCTTTTCTGCTGTTTCTTTGTTGTCTCCTGTTAGCATTATTGAATTAATATTATGTTTTTTTAGTTCTTCAATAACATTCTTAGAATTTTCTCTTACAATATCATTTACACCTATCAATGCTAAAATTTCGTTTTCATTTGCTACATAAACAATGCTATTTCCATTAAGAGCCAATTCTTTTTCATCTTCTAAATGATTATTTTTAATAGAAAACCTTTCTATTATCTTTCTATTACCTAATATTATTTTTTGATTGTTAACTGTTCCAACTATTCCATAGCCAGCTAAGTTTTGCATATCCTCTACATTTAGTTTTTCAATTTTATTTTCTTGCATATAGTATGCAAATGCTTTTCCTATTGGATGTGTTGATTTTTCCTCTACACTTCCTGCAAGCTTTATTAAATCTTTTTCTGAAAGATTACTGTAATTGCATATTTTTGCAATTTTTAGTTTTCCATATGTTAATGTACCTGTTTTATCAAATACTATTGTATTTATTTTAGAAGCATTTTCTAAAATTTCACTTTTCTTTACTAATATACCATTGCTTGCACACACTCCTTCGCTAACTACTATTGCAAGTGGAGTAGCTAATCCTAAACTACAAGGACAAGCAACTACTAATACTGTAATAAAGGTACTTAATGCTGTTCCAAAATTATAACCTAAAATTAGATATACCAAAAAAGTAATTAATGCAATAACAATAACTGCTGGAACAAAATATCCAGAAATTTTATCTGCAATTTTGGCTATTGGTGCTTTTGTGTTACTTGCCTCTATAACTAATTTTACAATTTCTGAAACAGTAGATTCTTTTCCTATTTTTTCTGCTTTATATTTTATAAAGCCATCGAAATTTAAGCTCCCTGCAATTACTTTCTCCCCTATGCCTTTAGCTACTGGTTTACTTTCACCTGTTATAAAAGATTCATCTAAATGTGTGCTACCTTCAATAATTTCTCCATCTACTGCAATTTTATCTCCTGCTTTTGAAATTACTGTACAACCTTTTTTTATTTCATCAAGAGTTACTTCCTTTTGCATACCTTCTACTTCGATAATTGCTTTATTTGGTGTTATCAACTGAGGCAGTTCTCTCCCAAACTGCTCGTACAAATTTTCCAATTCGCTTT
>CAJKKA010000013.1 GCA_905200315.1 uncultured Clostridium sp. | reverse complement strand
ACAAAGTTTTATCTGATAATTCAAATGAGGTTGAAAGTTTTGTACACGCCTATATGGTGTTTAAAAATTTGAATGTAGATAATGACACAATAAGAGAAGCACAAAGAAACGGTGCTATTAAAATACCTCCTGTTGGTTCATCAAATAAAGAAGGTAGTGTTGAGTTTCTTACTAAAAATATCAATGACGGATTTACCGAACATCACCTTGACAGATTAAGAGATAACATTTACAGATTTTCAAAAACTCCTAATCTGAATGATGATAGTTTTGGTAGTGCGAGTGGTATAAGTCTTAAATTCAAGCTCCACGGGCTTGAAACAAAATGTGGTATGTTTGAAGCTAAAATGATGGATGCTGCACAGTATATGTGGAAATTGTTATGTGCTATATGGGAGAAGAAGAACATTACCGTTGACCCATTGCAAATAACAATGGAATTTACAAGAAACTTTCCTCTTGACACTCTTACAGAAGCACAAACTGTACAAGCCTTAATTGGTGCAGGAATACCTAAGGAAGTAGCATATAGTCAGCTTAGTTTCGTAGATGATGTAGATTATGTTATGGAAATGATTGAAAAGGAAAAGAACGATACCCCGTCTTTACTAGATGAAGATATAACCGAATAAGGAAGGTGTTTTATTTGGATTTTGATAATAAAGCACTTGACAAATATCTTGTAGAGGTAAAGAGAATTGAAGAAAGTCGAAGCAAAGGAGCTGATAAGGAAATAAGGTCCTTATACAAATTTTTGCTAAAAAAGTTAAATAGCTTTATAGGTGAGTATTATACAAAATATTCTGATGATAATGGTGTTTTAAATGTTGCTATACTTCAACAAAATGCAAAATATGCTTCTTTCTTAGAAGAAGTTGATAAAAATATTAAAGAAGTTACTCCGGCTATTTCTAAAACTATTAAAAGTACAGTAGAAAAGACCTATAAGGCTTGTTTTGAAGGTATGATTAATGGTTTTAGTAATTCTGCTGGAGATAGTAAGTTTAAAGATAGTTTTAATGGGTTAAGTATCAAGCCAGAGGTGTTAAAAGCAGCAGTTGAAAATCCTATAAGTGGTTTAACATTGCCTGAAAGACTTCAAAAGCACAGACAAGATGTTATATACGATATAAGACAAAGTATATCTAATTCTCTTATGACTGGAGAAAGGTTTGATACTATATCTAAAAAATTAGTGGAAAGACTTGATGTAAGCTATGGTAAAGCTTCAAGGATAGTCCGAACTGAAAGCCACAGAGTTCAGGAAAAAGGTTTAATGGACGGAGCTGAACACATAAATGATAAAGTCAAAGGAGACGGTCTTGTATATGCTGCTATATGGCATAATTTAGGTGATGAAAAGGTAAGACCTAATGTAAGGGTAAAGACTAAAAAAGGCTGGAAAACCTATAAAAGTCATACAAATGCCAACCATAAAAAGATGGAAGGTCAGCTTATAGAATCAGGAGGATACTTTGATTTAGGAAATGGAATTAAAGCTAAATCTCCCGGTGAAAGTGGCGATGCCTCAAATGATTGTAATTGTCGTTGCTTTGTTGAGTATGAAATGATGACAGTAGAAGAATTTGAGGAGAGAGGTGGAAAGTGGAAGAATAGAAATAGAGAGTTTGTAAATAATGACAAGTTTACAAGTGTAAATAATGATGATATAATGAAAAGAGATAATGGATATTATGTAAGTACAGAAGGAAAAAGGTATGAAAACCCTTTAACAAATGAGCAGATTGAAACAGCAAGGAAAGAGGCTGTTAAGCAAGGCTATACAGGGGATATTTTATATAGTTCAAATTCCAATACAGCTTTTCATGGAACAGTGGAGGGTGAAAAATTTCATTATTTGGTCATTGGTACAGATGCATATCCGATAGAGGGAAATAATAATTCAGCCAATGAGCGCATTACAGTAAGAGGCTGTATGGCACATGAGGTTATAGGACATTATGAAGCATGGAAAAAAGGTACAACACAAAACAATATGATTTTGGAAGAAGCTCAAGCAAGTATTAGGGCTGCAAAATTTGGAATTGACTTGACAGATGAAGAAAGACAAGATTTGATGCAAGATGCAATGGACAGACTACAGAATAATAAAATAGATTATGAAAAAATAAAGAAACATCCTAAAATACTAGTAGGTTATAGTGATATAACAGTATTACTTCAAACTATTTATAAAAAAACAGGGTTAGTAACATTTAGTGGACCAGATTTTATTTCATTTGGAACTGAATATGCAGAAGAACAATATCAAGTATTTGAAGATGCATTTGTTAATAAAAAGTTAGATAAATTCAATAATGGCAATAAAAATATTATTAAAAAGGGCAATGCAGAAGGAAAAATAATTGGTACAAATTTAGGGTGTATGATGTATTTACTAGGAACAGAATATTTACCAGATATGCAAGATAAAATTCTATTTATAGAAAGCTATAGAACATCACCTAATGAATGTCAAAGAAGATTTGCACATTTAAAACAATATGGTATTTTTGATAAAGTAAAAGGAATTATTATTGGATATAATTATGATTTACAAAAAGATGGAAATACATATCCTCAAATGGAAGATATATTACTTGAATATACAAAGGAATATAATTTTCCTATTGTTAGATGTAATGATTTTGGTCACAAAATCGTAAATTCTGTTATACCGATAGGTGGATTGTGTAAAATAAATTGTGAAAATAACGAAGTTGGAATAATAGAAAAATTTTTAAAATAATGGAGAAATAAAAATATGAAAATAGGAATTGATATAGATAATGTAATATCAAATTTTAATGAGGAATTATTAAAAGCATATAAAGATATTTCTTATATTATAGAAGAAATGAAAATATTAGAATTAGATGAAAAATATAGTAAAGAAAAATGGGAACTTAATTAATAGCATTAGAACATTTATTATGGATACACCGTATAATAGAGATACTAATGAATTCAAACGATACTACAAAAGTATTTACGATTGATAAAAGATTTATTAGGAAATAATTTATATGATTTATTTCCAAAGATAAAAGAAAATTTGTAGAAGTATTATTATATTAAAATAAAAAATGAAAGAAGTGAAACAATTGGAAAATAAAAAAATAGATTTAAGTAGTATAAAAGTTGCAATTTTTGATTTTGATGACACACTAGCTATTCATAAAGATAAAGATTACTTAAAACATCGTAATGAAAACGAAGAAAATCTTTTAAATTATTACTTAAATGCTTATCTAAATCCAGAATCTTTTTATGAAACTATTGAACCTTGTTCAATATCCGATTCATTACAAAATTTGATTAAAAATTTTGAAACAAAAGGTGTAAAAATGTATTGTGTATCTGGAATGAAATTTTCATTTCATCTAAAAGCAAAAGAAAATTTTGTACATAAATATTATAGTAATGATATAGAAGTAATTTCAGCACGATCTCAAGAATTAAAGTGTGATGCTGTTAAAATTATTAAGCGTATTAACAATTGTGATTTAAATGAAATATTGTTTATAGATGATAACAAAGAAAATATTATCAGATTTAATAATATGGGAATACATGCATGGACGCCTGAAGAATTTGAACAGTTAATATAATATTTAACAGGAGAAAATAAATGGAACAAGAAACAAAGAAAATAAATAGAAGTATAAAAATATATCCAATATTTGCATCATTTACAGGAGACTTAATATTCTTTGTGCCAATAGACACACTATTTTTAACATTGGTAAAAGGATTAAGTGCAAGTCAAATAACAGCAATGACAATGGTTGCATTAATAATATGTATAGTATTTCAAAAAGTAATACTAGCTATTGTAAAAAAGATAGGAAATGTAAATTCATTAAGACTAGGAGCAACTATGTTGTTGATTGCATCATTAGTATTAACATTTGGAAAATCGTTTATTGCAATGTTATTATATAAAAGCATACATGAATTAGCAGTTATGTTTTTAAATATGGATGAAATAATTTTGAAAAATAATTTAAAAGCTGTAAGTAGAAAAGACGATTATTTTAAAATAAGAAATAAATCAAAGATTATTTATGCTATTATAACGTTATTCACAGCATTAGTAGCAGGAAAAATGTTTAATGTAAATCATTATTTACCAATGTATTTATCAATAATAATATATGTATTGGTATTAGGAACGTCATTTTTATATTATGAGGCAAAAGTAGAGGAAGAACTAGAAACGAAAAAAGAACATAAAAAACTAAAGATAACATCAATAATATTCTATGTAATATTATCAAATGCAGTATTTTATTCAATAATAAAAATGGGACAAAACAATAGTAAATTATTTATGCAATATGATTTTCAAAAATTCTTATCTGTTGAAATGGTAACATACTACATAACAACAATAGTATTTATATCAAGAATAGCAAGATTAGCAGGCAATGTAATATTTGGAAAGGTATATTCAAAAATAAAAGATAAAATGAGCGTTGTTCTAACAATATGTTTGGCATTAGCATTTTTATTATTGATTATAGGACACTTTATAGAATCGGCGTTCATTTGTAAAGTGATAATTATGTCTTTAGGATTTTTCTTAATATTAGCGATAAGAGATTCATTCCAAACATATATAGAAGATGTTGCCTTGACTATTTCAAATAAAGAGGAACAACAAGAAATTATAATTAAAATTGAAGTTTATAGAAGATTAGGAACATTAATATTAAGTGCTATTTTTACATTAATATTGATGAGATATGAACTAATTGTAATAGAATTTATTTTATTAGGCTTAAGCATTATTGAAATATTTGTAAATAAAAGCTTATGTAATAAGTTATCAAATTATAGTATAGTAGCAAAAAATGGATAGCAAATTAAATGCTATCTATTTCCAGTTAAATTTGTAAAAAAATACCTGTTGAACACATACTTCTAAATAATGTATAATCTATTTAAGAGGTGCAATAATTTATGAGAATAATAAAAAAATATGGAAAAGACATATTATATAAGGAATTAAAGAAAAGCTATAATTTTTTTATTAAAGAAGCAAATACAGATAAAAAAAGCAAGGGATATGGACTAATAAGAGATAAAACAATATTAGCTGATAATATTGCAAGTATAGCATCAGTAGGATATGGTTTAGCAGCATTAGTTATTGGAGTAGAACATAATTGGATAAAATACGATAAAGCCTATGATAGAGCAAACAGAACACTAGAAAACTTTATAAATAACGTAGAAGGGAAAAATGGATTTTATTATCATTTTGTAAATATGCAAACAGGGAAAAGAGAATGGAATTGTGAAATATCAATAATAGATACAGCAATTTTTATATGTGGTGCTATAACTGCAGGTGAATATTTCGGAAAAGAAGTAAAAAATAAAGCAAATATCTTATATAAAAGAATAAAATGGGAATGGTATAGAAACGAAACAAACAATTTATTTTATATGGGATATAAACCTGAAAAAGGATTTTGGGGACAATGGGATGGATATGCTGAACAATTAATGATGTATGTATTAGGAGTTAGCTCACTAGCATATCCAATAGATAAAAGTATGTATTATGAATTTAATAGAAAAAAGAAGGATTATAAAAATATAAAGGATATAATATATACATATTGTGGAACATTATTTACATATCAATATTCACATGCATGGATTGATTTTAGAAATTTAATAGATATTAATGGAGTTAATTGGTTTGAAAATTCAATAAAAGCGACAAAAGCAAATAGAGAATATTGTATAGATAATAAGAACAGATTTAAAACTTATGGAGAAAACTCTTGGGGATTAACTTCTTGTCTTTCTCCAAAAGGATATATAGGATCAGGAGCTGAACCTTGTGATACTAATTTAGAAATAGAAAACGATGGCACAATATCTCCATGTGGTGCAATTGGTTCAATAGTATTTACACCAAAAGAAACCATACAAGCTATAGAATATTATTATAATACATTTATAAAGTTATGGGGAAAATATGGTTTTAAAGATGGTTTTAATTTAGAAGGAGAAAAAAACTGGTTTGCAAAAGAATACATAGGAATTGATAAAGGAATAGGAATGTTAATGATAGAAAATTATTTAAATGAAACTATATGGAAATATTTTATGAAAAATGAATATGTCATTAAAGGATTAGAAATGTTAGAATTTACTGATACCAAATCAGAAAATTTGAAATTAAACAAAGTATAATTTGGAAGAAATTACAAATGAAATAGTATATAAAAATTGATATAATATATGTAGATGTGTAATAACACATAATAGTAGTAACAAATAACCAAAATGTTTTAATTAAAATGGAGGTATTAAGATGAAAATTTGTATTTTACGGAGAGATGGAGAAAAAATTCATAATGGGATGATAGAAGTGATGTCTGCAATAATAGAGAAAAAATTTGGAGATAGAGAAATGTTTTTAGATAAGAACAAAAAAGAATTTACACAGATGATTACTTTTTTAGTTTCTGATAATGAAGATTCGTCTAATATAGTTCAATTTATAATTGAAGTATCGGAAATTAATCCATTATATACTGTGAGAATTTTGAAGTAAAAGCAAAGAAAAACTCTAATCTAGCAAATGCTGATTAGAGTTTTTTTTACTTTGAGTGAAAAAGGTTAAAACTACAAAAATCTAATTATAGTATAACACAAAATTATGTAAAATACAAATGCACTATTGAAAATAACTGGATTTTTCTTTACTTTTACGTGAAATCATGATATACTATTTACATAATTTTAGCGATTTGCTAATCAAATTTTTTTAATCCTGTTTTACAGGTTGATATAGAGTCAGTTATTATAAAATGAATATTTTAAGGAGGAAAATAGTATGGCATTTGAAGATTATAAAAATTTAAATTTAAAACCTGAAAAGGCAACACAGGAAGAAATTGAACAACTTGAAAAGAAATATGGAGTATCAGATTTTAATGATAGTTCAATGGCAAGAGAATTTCTTCGTAGACAGGAAGAAAAAGAATAAACAATTAAGAGAACTGATTAAATTGTAATTGGATATTGAAAGTGTAAAGAAAGGAATTATCGGTCATGATAGTTCTTTTCTTTACTTTTACACGAAATCGTGATATAATTCACATAATTCAATTTTTATAATCTCCTTTTGGAGTTTACATAGAGAAACTTATAGACATCAAAATAAATATTTTAAGGGAGGAATTTTATGGCTTTAAAAATGGTAAAACTAAATTATATGTCAGCAACAACACATACAGAACCTAAAGCAAAAATCAAAGTATCATCTGCTAAAATGGAAGAACTAGATAGATCTATTAAAGAAAAAACTAGACAAAATAATTCTGATTTTAATGTAGGACGAGAGAATTTAAAAGACAGTATATATTATTTATAGTAATCAAAAATAACTCATAAATATTTTTCTAGGAGGATAGCATGTTATTTTCAATATTTTCTTTTTTTATGATTTTTGTACTATGTTTATTATCAATATCTGCTGTTATATATAATGATGTGTATAACATTTTAAAATTTAAAAATAAACAAGAAATCAGTATTGATAAGTTGAAATTTGAAAAATGTATTTTGCCCTACAAAAGTAACTCACAAACTAATTAGTTAAGGAGGTAAAACAAATGGAAAGAGAATATTTCTGATTGATTTTTTTGAAAAGGGGATTGTCAATAGATAATTCCTTTTTCTTTACTAGCTAGCAAATAAGTAAATAAAAGTTCATCTTTAATAAGGATTCATATAGTACTAGAATTAAAAACTAGTGCTATTTTTTATCTCAAATTTTTTCTCAACTTTGTTTTTGATATCGCACTCTTTAAAATAAAGTGGGAGGTGAAAAAATGGACCAAAATCTAGAAAAATTTGAAGTTATACGTAATATCGAAAAATTATATGAAGAAGTATTTACAAGAAAAGGAATGGGAATCTTTATGAATTTGCATGGAATAATATTAAAGAAGACATTATCGATTTTTCAAGAGCTGACTATACAGAATTTAAAATTCATATTAAAGATGATAAAAGTTTTAAATTTAGTACAATTAATAGAAAAACAGCAGCATTATCAATTTATGAAAATTTTTTAATTAAAAGTGGAATTAGAAAAGAAGATAAAAAAATAATCGTTAAAAGAGATTTTTATAAAATCAATAGACCGTATATTACAAGGGATATGTTACCTAATAATACAATAAGGAAAGTTAGGTTAAAAGATGGAAAAAATAATATAAAAAATTATAGATATTTGTTATATCAAATCGATATATTACCAAGGATATACTCAAAAGAAAATGCAATAGATATTGCCAATAAACTTTAATTTTTTCTCAACTTAACTATCTTAATGATATTAATAAAATATTT
This sequence comes from uncultured Clostridium sp., assembly GCA_905200315.1. The sequence goes on along the minus strand of CAJKKA010000013.1, from coordinate 18,211 downwards.
ATAAATTTGTTTTAGGAGGAAAAATATGAAGAGTAAACAAGATAAAATAGCTAATTTAGAAAGAAACAATATCAGCATAGCTGATGGTTTTATTATAAATAAATGTTAATATATAAGATTGGCTTAAATGCCAGTCTTATTTTTTATAATATTTTTTTGTCTAAAGTCATAAATTTAATTGAGGTGATTTTTTAATAATGAATGATGTATTAGAACAAAAAAGTGTACTATTAGGTAGTGAGAAATATGAATATATAAAGACAAATGATGGAGCAGAACAACTAATAAAAAGTGAAGATATAGGAAAACGAAAGATAAATATAGTAATAAAGAATACTACACAAACTAATACAGAAGAATTAGAAAAATACATTATTGACGTGTTGAGTGATTTATATATCAAAAAAAATATAAAAAGAATAATATAAAATTTTTTCTCAAATTGATTATCCTTTTTGCTTAAAATAAAATTTTAAGTTGAAAGGAGGTTTAAAATGAAGAGAGTTGGATGTTTATATAGAGTTTCTACTAAAAAACAAACATATAACAATGACATACCAGTTCAGAAAGAAGCTTGTAGAAAATTTATTAAGACAAAAAATGATTGGACTCTAGAAAAAGAATATATGGAACTTGGCGTTTCAGGATATAAGGTTGAAGAAAAAGAAAGAGATGTATTACAAACAATAAAAAAAGATGTTAGTAATAACAAAATAGATATACTTCTTGTTTTTATGTTTGATAGAATAGGAAGAAGAGAAGATGAAACACCTTTTGTTGTAAAATGGTTAATTGATCAGGGAATTGAAGTATGGTCTGTAAATGAAGGACAAAGAGAAATAAAGAATAGCTATGATAGACTTATAAATTATATTACATATTGGCAAGCACAAGGAGAAAGTGAGAAAATATCAATTAGAGCCAAAGAAGAACGAATAAGATTAACAAAATTAGGAATTTATATGGGGTATTATGCTCCATTTGGCTATAAAATGGTTGAAAGTGATTTGTATAGTAAAATTGGAAAACAAAGAAAAGTATTAGAAATTTATGAGGAAGAAGCAAAAACTATAAGACTAATTTATAATCTTATAGCAATTAATGAATATGGAACTGATAAAGTAGCAATATACTTGAATAATAAAAAAATAAAAAGAAGAAAAAAAGGAATATTATGGGATTCTAATGCTATTTTAGAAATAGTTAAGAACCCAATTTATAAAGGCTATGTATCTTTTGGAAAGAGAAACAAGATGAAAGGAAATGATAATAGAAGACAAAAGGAAGATTGGATAATAGCTGAAAAGAGAAATGATAGTATCGTAATTATTTCAGAAGAAATATGGGAAAAAGCTAATAATTTAATAATTAGTAGAAAAAGAAAAAGTGGAGAAAGGGTATTACGTCTATTATCTGGATATACAAGATGCGGTTATTGTGGTAATTACATTGTTCCAAAAGGAAAGACAAAATATACATATATGTTATGCAAGGGAAAACAGAAAACCGGAAAATGTGAATATAGAAAAAATTATAGAGTTGATATTTTAGAAGGAATAGTTAGCAATGAAATAAAAACATGTTTAGATACATATAAAAAAATAGATTTAAAGAATGAAGTTGAAAAAAGAATAAGAAATATAAAAGAAAGAAAAGAAAAAGTCGTATTATTAAATCAAAAAATTAGCAATTCTCAAAATAGAATAGTTGAATTGAAAAATGAAATTGTACTTGCTCTTATGGAAAATAATCAAGATAAAAAGAAAAAAATAGGTGATGAGTATAATTCAGAATTAGAAAATCTAGCACATTTAAATAAAAATTTAGAAGAACTTCAAGATGAAATTAATAAAAACAACAAAGATATAAATAATTTAAAACAATGCATTCCTGTATGGAGTAAAGAGTTTGAATATGCACCATTAGAAATTAAAAGACAAATTTTGGAGAAATTAATAGATAAAGTGTATTTATATAATGATAAGGTAGAAATAAGAGTTAAATATCCTATAAGTACAATATTAAAAGGAGAAAGAAATTAAACTTTATGGATATAAAAAGAGTTGGATGCTTGTATAGGGTTTCAACTTTAAAGCAAGTTGAAAAAAACGATATCCCAATGCAAAGAATAGCATGTGGCGAGTTTATAAAATCACAAAACAATTGGAAATTAACAAAAGAATATATTGAACTAGGAGTATCAGGATATAAACTTAGTGAGTCAAAAAGAGACGCTTTACAAGATATAAAGAAAGCAGTACTAAATAAAGAAATAGATATTTTGCTTGTTTTTATGTTTGACAGAATCGGAAGGAGAGAGGAAGAAACACCATTTGTTGTAGAATGGCTAATTAATAAAGGCGTTGAAGTTTGGTCTGTAAAAGAAGGACAAAGAAAAATCGAAAATAGAGCTGATAAGCTGATTAATTATCTTACTTATTGGCAAGCAGGAGGAGAAAGTGAAAAAACTTCAATAAGGGTTAAAGAAGCACAGACTCAAATGGCTGAAAATGGAATATTAACATATGGAGGAAAAAGAAATGCTCCATATGGATATGAATTTATAAAAAGTGGAACATATACTAAAAAGGGAGTTGAACGCCAAAAACTTATAATAAAAAAAGATGAAGCAGAACTTATAAAAGATATTTTTGAAATGTATGTAAAAAAAGGATTTGGAATTGGAAGAATAGCAAAAGAATTAAATGATAGAAAGAAAAAACCAAGAAGATCTATGTTATGGGCGACATCAACTGTTGGGGCAATTTTAGGAAATCCTATATACATGGGATTACCAGCATACAAAAAGAAAACTACTACAAATGCAACAGGTTCAAAAAAACAACCTTTTGAAAATTGGATTTTACCTAAAAAGAAGGTTGAAAGCTTAGCGATTATAGATGAAGAGATGTGGTATGAAGCAAAGAAAATTAGAGAAGATAGGGCTAAAAATCTTGAATTTGCAAAGCCTAGACAAACAAAATCACCATTGCTACTTTCAGGAATAGTAAAATGTGGAGAATGTGGTTATACATTTACAACATCTGAATCCAAAAAGAAAAAGCCTGATGGAGGAATATGGGAATATTATTATTATAAATGTAGTAGTACAATAAATACAAACACTTGCTGTTTGGAGAAAAAAAGCATTAAAAAGGAAGTTTTGGAAGAAATAGTATTAAAATGTGTATATAATTTTCTAGATAGTTTAGAACAAGTTGACTTATCTGAAGCAATAAAACAAGGAGTTTTAAATAATTGTGATAATGACGAGAAAGAATTGAAAAAATGTGAAATACAAATTAATGAAATTGATTCCAACATTAAAGTTTTAAAAGATGAGGTTATAAAAACTTTAACTGGTGAAAGTAATTTTACGGCAGAATTATTAAATGAATTAATATCAGAAAAAGAAAAACAGAAAATTGAAATAATTGAAACTAAGAATTGTATTGAAAATAAAATAAGACAAAAGAAAGTCGAAGATAATGAATTATTACAAATTAAGGAAAGAATACCAATTTGGAAGGAAGAATTTGAAAATGCTGATATAGTAATAAAGAAAATGTTGTTATCAGAAATTATTAAAGAAATAAGAATATATAATGATAGATATGAAATTGATTTTAGAGTACAATTAAATAAATATTTAAAAGTCATTTCAGAAATTGATAATGTCAAGGTGAAAAGTATTGAAAGTAAATTGCTTGAAGATACAGCCAAAATCAAAAGATAATATTATGAAAGTGGCTATTCAAAAACATATTTCAAAAAGTTTGAAAACTGAACAAACTGGTGTAAAATCGCCTGGATGTGAAAATAAAACGAGCCATTTTCCCTTATAATCATTCAAACAAATTTTACCAAAAGAGGTATCGGCTTCAAAATCAGGAGCAACCATACCGATTTTTACATTACCATTCATCATAATTTCGTAATCCATAAATAACCTCCGATATAATTTTTGTATATAATATTAAAAAAATAAAAAAATGTTACAAGAAAGATAGAAAAGAATTAAAGAGAAACAAAAAAAACTTGAAGTTCACATAAAAAAGTGATAAAATATATGAGTAACCAAGTGTTTTTTTGAATAAAAAAGGAGGAAAAAGATATGGTATCAAAATATTATAACGTAAATTTACGGATGCCAAATTACTTTGCAACTGGAGTACTAAGAAAAACAGGTAACAAAATTGCTATATTCTTGGCTCCAGATTATATATTAGGAGAATACAAAGACAGTAAATTTTTTCTTAGTCTATATAACACTCAATTCTTAATTACAGATGACAATCCTGAGTATGAAATTATGGATGTTGTTGTAGACTTTGAAATGGAAGAATTGGCATCTGGAGGAAATATAGTTGAATTTCAATTTTATGAGTTTTTAATTGGACAATATAGATGTTCGTTAGAAATAAAATTTGAAATAACAGACTTTTATGAAATCATTGAATTGGAAGAAAACTATTTAAAAAACATCCCTGAATAAGGGATGTTTTTTATTGATTTCTATCAAATGTATCGAAAACCATTGGTGTAGAAATTTTCTTTATAGATGCTGGTGATACATCTTTGTTATCATATTTGGCAACATTAGTTATTTTCAAATTATTATCAATAGTAAATTCATATTCATTTTTATAAATTATTTTGCTATTTGTATCTATTGTTATATCGGAATCTGTTTTAGCATATTCTTTTAAGCTTGCTATTGTTGCTTTGCCTTCTGTTTCTGTTTGTAAGCTAGCTATTTTTAATTCAACATTTTCTTTTGCTTGTGCCATATTTGTTTGTTCTTTTGCAGTTTGAGCTTTTGTAAATATTCCATTGCTTCCAACTGTTAAATTAATAGTTATTCCTGCTAAAATAAGTAGTACAATTATTGCTATTACAAGTGCCATAAGAGATATACCTTTATAATTATTTATCATATTTTATTACTTCCTTCTTTTTTTTTGATTATATACAAAGTTAAAAATTTTTTCAATATTTTTTAAGAAATTCTTTTTAATTCATACACTTATTTACATAATTTCATATTATATATAAACATACTAAAAAGGGGGGAGTAAACTTGGAAATAAATAATTGTAAAATTGGATTTGTACTTACTGGCTCTTTTTGCACTTTTAGTAAAGTAATTCCTAAAATAAAGGAATTAGTTGAAAAAGGCGCAAGTGTTATTCCAATTATGTCTTACAATGCTTATGAATTAGATACTAAATTTGGAAAAGCACAAGATTTTATAGATGAAATTGAAAAAATCACAGGAAATAAAATAATTCATACAATTCAAGGTGCAGAGCCTATTGGACCTAAGAAATTAACAGATATTATGATTGTTGCACCAGCAAGCCGGAAATACTATGGCAAAGCTTGCAAATGACATAATAGATACACCTGCTTTGATGGCAATAAAATCCCATTTAAGAAATAATAATCCTGTGGTAATTGCTGTTTCTACTAATAATGCATTAAGTGGAAATGCTGAAAATATTGGAAAATTATTAAATAGAAATAATTATTATTTTGTTCCATTCAAACAAGATAATCCAATTACTAAGCCACGTTCAGCTGTTTTTGATCCTGAATATATAATAAAAACTGCTGAATATGCTTTAAATAGGGAACAAATTCAGCCAATTTTGTTGTGAATGTAAAAAAAGATGGGAGATAAACCCATCTTTAAATTTTATTTTAATTTCATCATTATATACACACATTCAATAGCATTTAAAGATTCAGAAATTAATAAACCAACTCCACATAAAGAAACTGCAACTGCAGCTGTTTGTGTAGGATTAGCAATAATTAATGCTCCAAGTGCTATTGTTATAATAGATAGTATTAACATTATAACCCAGTTGCTTTCTGGCATATCTTTCATATTTATTGAAAGTTGGAATTTTATAATACTTTCTAATATTATCCATATACCAATTATAAATGGTAGTATGGCAATTAACCAACCTGGATGTGTTATAAATACAAAACCTGCAATAATTTCTAATATACCTTGTGCTAGTTCAAAGCTAAAAGGTCTTAATTCTTTTGGACTTGCAAAGTATGAAATAAAGTGTATTAGTCCATCAATAGCAACTATAACACCAAATATAATCATTAGTACATTTATTGAGTCTACTGGTCTGAATATTAAAAATACTGATAAAACAATTAATGCTAGTGATATTACAAGTGAATGCGTACCATATTTTTTTAGATATGTTTCCATGTAAACACCTCCTTTTTCTTTTGTGATTTTATACATTTTATTTATAACATATAATTTTAATTTTGTTAATCCTTTTTTAAAATTATATCATAATCTGAAAATAGATTAAAAATAAATATTTCTCGGCTTAATACGTTCGTTATAGCTTCTAATAGAAATTCAAACGAGCCTCTCGCAAAACGCGCCCTCATTTAAATTTAATAAGAAGCTATACACTCACTCCAATCACATTCGAAATATTGATTTTTAATTATGTTTCAGATTTTATAAATAAAAAATTAATGTCAAACGTTGTAGGGGCCGACGTCCCCGGCGACCCGAAAAACAGAGCTGTTTACAAATTAGACAATGGATTTGCTTCAACAGCATTTCTTACTTGCTCATTGGCAACATGAGTATATATTTCTGTTGTTGATATACTTTCGTGTCCTAATAGTTCTTGCAAAGCACGTATATCAACTTGTCCGTATTGATACATTAATGTTGCAGCCGTGTGTCTTAGTTTATGTACTGAATATTTTTTTGTATCTAGTCCGGCTTTTCTTAGTTCATTTGTTATTATTTGTTGTACTGTTCTATTACTTATTCGTTCGCGCCTTTCACTTAAAAATAGAGCTTTTTTTGAGTTCTTACTATCTAATCGTATTCCATCTTTTGGCCTTACATTTAAATATTCTTTTATAGCTTTTATACATGCTTTATTTAAATAAATAGTTCTTTCTTTATTTCCTTTACCTATAACAGTCATTTTTTCTTCTGAAAAGTCTATATCATCTATGTTTATTCCAACAAGTTCAGATAAACGCATACCACAATTTAAAAATAGGGTAGTAATTGCATAATCTCTTTTTGAATTTCTATTAGAATCATCTGCAGCAACATTTAATAATTTTTTACTATCCTCTAATGATAAATATTTTGGCATTCTTTTTTCATGTTTTGGAGTTTCTAAATTTTGAGCTGGATTTGTTTCAATTAGGTTAGCTTTGCAAGCTAAATAATTAAAAAATATTCTAATGGTACTTATTTTTCTTGCTCTTGTTGCAGATTTACTTTTGTTATATACTGCTAAATAAGATATAAAGGCGTGTATATCTTCTAGCTTAATTCTTTTAACATCTTCAATACTAAAGTTTTTAATGTCTATTTCATTAAATTCTTTTTCATCTGTTAAATTAAAATGTATCATCATATATCTAAAAAACATTGTTAAATCGTAATTGTATTCTTTAATAGAATTTGTTGATTTATTTAAAATTGTTATTGAATAATCTAAAAATGAATTAACAAATTCTGGATTTTTTTCTCTATCTATCATATGTGATTTCTCCTTTAAAACTCTAGAAATATTCTATACATTTAACTTGGAAATGTCAATAAAATTTAAGCCGTAACAATGGAGTTTTTGTTTGAATATTATAATGTAGAGGTGTTTTTTATGCGAAAATTAAAATTAATTATATTTATAGCAATTATATTATCGGTAATTACAGGAGTTATTACAGTGAATAACAAAAAAGATAACAAAACTGTAGAAAATACCATTACAAATGCCTGCAAAAAAGAAATATACAAATATGAATTATCTGATGAAAATATAAAAGCTTTGCCTTCAAAAAATATAGAAAATGGTATTGATGAACAAAGTTTAGAGGTTGAAAGTTTTGAAGAACAAGGACCAATAGCTTATAAGGGTGATGAAAAACATCAAAATATTAATTTAGGAAATTATATAGGATTAACTTATTATTCTCAAATAGATTCAAGATGGGCTTCTCATCCATATACATCAATTAATAAATCTTCACAAACGATTGGAACAAGTGGATGTGGACCTACATGTGCTAGTATGGTTGTTACCGCAACGAGAGGAACAATAACTCCACCTGAAATGGGAAATTTGTTTGTTGAACATGGATATAGAAGTGCAAATAATGGAACGTATTTAAGTGCTTTTAGATTTGTTGCAGATACATTTAATATAGAATACAACGAAACGTATAAATTAGACAATGCAATAAATTTGCTAAACAATAATTACTATGTTGTTGCAAGCTGTGGAAATGGTTTATTCACAACAGGGGGACATTTAATTTTAATAGTTGGTGTTGAAAATGATACTTTAAAAATATATGATCCGTTTTTGTATAATGGAAAATTTGAAACATCAACCAGAAGAGGAAAAGTAACAGTTTCAGGAAATACTGTATATTGCTCTATATCAAATTTTAGAAAATATGCAAATTACACTAGATTTTTTGCATATAAACATGATTCAAATGTACCAACAAACAACTATGTTCCAAGTACAAATACCAATACAATAATGTATGTTAAAGCAAATGGTGGATTGAATGTAAGAAGCTCTCCTAATGGAAAAAAGGTAGGAGCTTTGAGTAATGGAAGCCAAGTTATAGTTTATGAAACACAAGGAAATTGGAGTAGAATAGGAACAAATAGATGGGTGTGCTCAGACTATCTTACAAATTCAAAATCAACAGTATCATCAAATAGCAACACAAAAGTAAATACTAAAAAATATTCTAATGGAAGTTATAAGGTAAATGCAAGTCTTTTAAATGTAAGAACAGGACCAGGAACAAATTATAAGGCTAAAAAATACAACCAGTTATCGCAAAATGCCAGAAAGCAAAATAAAGCACTAGGAAATGCAAAAGCAAATGGCTATAAAAAAGGTGTAATATGCACAGTTACAAAAGTAAATAATAATTGGGGACTAACTAAAAGTGGATGGATATGTTTGGATTATTGCAGAAAACAATAAAATTATATTTGATTTTATTGCAACTAATATTATATGCTGTAGGGGCACGGTGCTCCGTGCCCAATTAGATAAAATATATGTAATCTTGTAATTTTATTTATATTTGATTATAATATGTTTTAAAAGATAAGATAAAGGAAACAAACATATGAAACATATATTATTAGTAGAAGATAATGATACAATTATAATGGGCTTGAAATACTCCTTAGAGCAAGAAAATTTTAAGGTTATTTCAGCCCAAAATGTATCTGAATTTAATAAGGAAATTAATAAAAATGAAATAGATTTAGTATTGCTAGATATATCTTTGCCAGATGGAAATGGATTTGAAATTTGCAAAAAAATAAAGTCTAAGAAAGATATTCCAGTTATATTTTTAACAGCTCAAGATGAAGAAACAAGTGTAGTTCTTGGGCTTGATTTAGGTGCAGACGACTACATAGTAAAACCTTTTAGAACACGAGAGTTAATATCTAGAATAAATTCTGTACTTAGAAGATATGGGCACAATGAAAGTAATTTAATACAATATAAAAACATAAAAATAGATACATCATCTGCAAAGGTGTATAAAGATAATGAAGAAATTATATTTACAAGTTTGGAGTATAAAATTTTATTAATGCTATTTTCTAATCAAAACAAACTAATATCAAGAGAACAATTACTTGAAAAAATATGGGATATTGCAGGAAATTTTGTTAACGATAATACTTTAACAGTATACATTAAAAGAATAAGAGAAAAACTAGGAGATGAAACAATAATAAAAACTGTACGAGGACTAGGCTATAGAATAGGGGAGTAGAATGAAATTATTTAATAATAAAAATCTAAAATATTTAATATTACCAATGTTTATACTAACAATAGTAATGTGTATAGCTTTTACTATTCAAACTTTTAACCAGTATAAACAAGTATCAATAATAGTAAATCAAAAAATGGATAATATAATAGGAACAATTACAGAAAAATATCCTGAAATTGATACTAAAGAGATAATAAAAATATTAAATTCTAGTAATATTGAAGAAAGTAAAACAGGACAAGCAGAGTTATTAAAATATGGTATAGATATAAAAGAGGTTAATTCTATTATACAAGTAGAAAATCAAATGAAATTTAATTTAATTGCCAATATTTTATTAATTATATTGTTTAGTTTTTTATGGCTGATAATTATACTATTTTATTTAAAAAGAAGAGATAAAAAAATTAAGCAAATTACTAAATACATAAATGAAATAAAAAACAAAAAATATGAACTTAATATTGATGAAAACAGTGAAGATGAACTAAGTAACCTAAAAAATGAATTATATAAAATTACTATTATGCTAAAAGAAGAAAGTGAAATATCTAAAAAAGATAAAGAAAATTTAAAAATTTCTGTTGAAGATATATCACACCAATTAAAAACTCCGCTTACATCAATAACCATTATGCTAGATAATTTAAAAGAAAATCCTAATATGGATGAAAATACAAAGCAAAAATTTATTTTTGAAATAAGTAAACAAATAGATTGGATAAATTGGCTTGTAATATCAATGCTTAAGCTATCAAAATTAGATGCAAATGTAGTTCAATTTTATGATGAAAAAATTAATCTTAATAAATTTATAACAGAAATAGTTAAAAATTTAGAAATACCAATAGAAATAAAAAATCAAAATATAATTATAAATGGAGATAACGAAGCAGACTTTGTAGGTGATTATAAATGGCAGCAAGAAGCGGTTACAAATATTATAAAAAATTGTATAGAACATAATAAAGAAAATGGAACAATTAATATAAAATACGAAGAAAATAATCTTTTTACTAAAATTTCTATAAAAGATGAGGGAATTGGAATTGAAAAAGAAGATTTGAAACACATTTTTGAGAGATTTTATAAGGGAAAAAACTCTACAGAAAATAGCGTAGGTATAGGCTTATCTCTTAGTAAAAATATAATAGAAAAGAATAATGGTATAATACTTTGTAAATCTGAGATAGGAAAAGGAACAGAATTTATAATTAAATATATAAAAAAAATGGTATAAATTTTTTACAGATAATTACTTGCTAATTATCTGCTTTTTTGATATAAAAAGACAAGATGATATAGAAAAGAATGGAGTAATAAATGAATATAGGAATAGATATAGATAATGTAATATCAAATTTTGATGAAGCTTTACTAGAAGAATATTTAAAACACGATAATGATTTAAGAGGAACGGGAATTGTTAATAAAGACTTGCATATGACAGAGGGAATGTTTGACTGGACAGAAAAAGAGGAAAGAGAATTTTATTTAGCTAACATTGAAAGAATTGTAAAAACACTAAACGTTAAAGATGGAGCAAAAGAGTATATAGATAAATTAAAACAAGATGGACATAATATTTTTATTATTACAGGTAGAGACAATGGAGAATATACAAATCCAGTTGAAATGACTCAAAAGTGGTTAAAAAAAAATAATATTTATTACGATAAATTAATTTTTACAAATGCATATAAAAATGATAAACATGGAAAAACAGAAAAATGCTTTGAAAATAATATAGATATAATGATTGATGATTCTGTTCATATTTGTAAAGATTGTATGGAAAATAATATAACCACCCTTTTAATGGATAGAGTATTTACTAGAAAAGAAAAAGGAATGACAAGGGTAAAAAACTGGAAAGAAATATATGAGTTTATATCAAATTATAAAATAAATGTAATATTAGACACAGATATATATAATGAATGTGATGATCAATTTGCACTTTCTTATTTAATAAAATCACAAGATAAATTTAATATTGAAGCAATTACAGTTGCTCCTTATTCTCACAAAACTAAAAATGTTTCAGTTAAAGAAGGACAAGAATTAAGCTATAATGAAATACTAAAAATATGCAAATGGCTAAATTTTGATACAACAAATAAAGTTTTTAAAGGCTCAATGGATTATATTCAAAATAGATATACAGAAAATAATCCTGCAGTTAATAAAATAATTGAGATTGCTTTAAAAAATAGAAAAACATATATATTAGCAATAGGAGCAATTACAAATGTTGCTCTTGCGATAAAAAAGGAACCTAAAATTATAAATAAAATAGAAATAATATGGCTTGGTGGTAATGAATTAGGCTATAAAGACAATTTAGAATATAATTTTAGGCAAGATATACAAGCCGTGCGAGAAGTATTTGAATCAAAAGTAAAACTTACAATATTACCATGCAAAAATGTTGTATCAGATTTACAAATAGATATAAATACTTTAAAAAATAATTTGGAAAACAAATCAGAATTATGTAATTATCTAATTAAAAGATTCTATAATGATGGATATCATGGTGTGCAAGAAAAAAGAGTAATTTGGGATATAGCAGTAATAGCATATATGATAAATAAGAATTGGTTTGAAACAAAAGAAATTAGTTGTCCTAATATTAGAGAAGATAGTTCTTATGAACTTAATGATAATAGACATACTATTAATTTTACTACTAAATTAGATAGAGATAAAATATATAATGATTTATTTAAAAAGTTAGGAGAATGAAAATGAATAATAAAAAAATTATGCAAAAATTTAATTATCATACACATACAAGAAGATGTGGACATGCTGACAATAATATGACAGATGAAGATTTTGTGAAATTATTTATAAAGAAAGGCTTTACCAAGGTTGCTTTTACAGACCATTGTCCGCAAAAAGAAAGAATAGATTTTAGAGAAAATATGAGAATGGATTATAAGGAGAAAGATAATTATTTACATAGTATAAAATCTCTAAAAGAAAAGTACAAAAACAAAATAGAAATAGAAACAGGATTTGAGGTTGAGTATTTACCAGGGCAAGAAGAAAACTTGTTTGAACTTAAAAATGAAACAGATAAAATAATTCTAGGACAACACTTTATATATGATGAGAATAATGAACTGAAACTTTTAAGAAGACAGAAATTTACTGATGAAGATGCTTTAAAATATGCAGAGTATATAAAAACAGCAATTGAAAAGCAAATAACGGATATAATAGCACATCCAGATGTATATATGTTAAGTAGAGATAACTATGCAGAAGTAGATGAAAAAGTTGCACGTATAATTTGTAGTACAGCAGAAAAATATAGAATACCAATAGAAATTAATTTATCTCATCCTAATGATTGTATAATAGGGAGAAGAGAAAATATTGTATATCCATGTAAAGAATTTTGGAAGATAGCTTCAGAATATAAAAATTTGAAAGTAATATATGGTGTAGATGCACACTTTGAATATCAAATAATGAATTATGAAAAAGCTATAGAAATTGCAAATAAACATATAGGACAAGATGTTATAGATAAACTACATTTTTGTAATGAAAAACTGGAGATAAAATAGGGGTGAAATAATATGAGAGGAATTCTAATTGCTGGTTTTGGTGCAATAGGTAAAACAACTGTATCAAAAAAATATGATAATGTAATTGATTTAGAATCTAGTTCATTTAAATATATAATAGATGATGAACTAAAAAAGTTAAATCCTGAAGAAAGAAAAGGTCTGAAGTCAAGAAAGTTAAATAAAGAATTTCCAGATAACTATTATAATGAAATAATGAAAGACTTAGAAATCTATGATATTGTATTCATATCAATGCATAATGAAATTATTAATTTATTAGAAGAAAATAATATTAATTATTATGTTGTTTATCCGGAAGAAAATATGATAGAAGAAATACTTGAAAGATGTAAAAACAGAGGAAATAAGGATGATTTTCTAAAAGGTGTTAAAGACGCTTATTATAGATTATACCCAAGTAAATGTAAGAACATTATTTGGATGAAAAGAGGAGAATATTTAGAAGATATTTTGATTAGAAATAATTTTTTAAAGTTAGAAGATAATATTAGAAAATAGGAGTAAGAAGTATGAAATTGTATGTAATTAGGCATGGTCAAACAAAATGTAATAAAGAAAATAAATATAATTGCAGGCTTGATGAAGATATAAATGAAATAGGAATTAAGCAAGCCGAAGAAGCAAGCAAAATAGTTAAGAATTTAGATATAGATTTAATTATTTGTTCTCCTATGATAAGAACAAAACACACTTGTGAAATTGTAAATGTTAATAATATTCCTGTTATTTACGATGAAAGAATAATGGAAAGAGATGGAGGAGTTCTAACTAATACAATAATTGATGATTATTACATTACAGACTACTACAATTATTATAGTACTAATATACCAGATGGACTAGAAACTTTACCAGAATTATTTAATAGAATCCATGCTTTTATAGATGATGTAAAAGAAAAATATAGTGATAAGAATATTCTTTTAGTAACTCATGGTGCAGTTGCGAGAACAATTAAGTATTATTTTGAACCGCTTCCAGAAGATGGTTTAATATTAAATACTTGCGGTCAAAAAAATTGCGAAGTTAAGGAGTACGAATTATGAAATTAACAATAGAAAAAGCAAGAGAAATGTTAGAAGAAGCAAGAAAGAAAGCTAAAGATGATAGATGGATAGGTCATTGCATATGTGTTGGAGACAGTGCGGGAAGAATTGCAAAAGCGCTAAAAGATAAAGGAATAGATGTTGATGTTGAAAAGGCAATAATTCTTGGTTATATACATGATATTGGCAAGAACAACGGAAAATTTCATGGGCATGTTATGGAAGGATATAAATATTTAAAAGAAAAAGGATATGATGATGAATTCTGCAATATATGTTTAACACATTCATATTTAAATAATGATATTGTATGTACAGCAGGAGGAGTTCCAAATCCAGAAGATAATCCATTTTTAACAGACTTTATAAAAAAACATCAATATACAATAGAAGAAAAAATAATAAATTTATGTGATTTAATGTGTCCTCAAAGTGGAAAAGTTTATACAGTAGATAAACGTTTGATTGATATTATGACTAGAAGAGGAGCTTATTCAAATACACAGTATCATATTAAAGAAACATATAAATTAAAAGAATATTTTGATAACTTATTAGGTTATAATGTATATGATTTATTTCCAGAAATAAAAGAAAATCTATAAAAATAAATTTTTAATACTGATAAAATTTAAAGATTATAATATTTTTTGAAATAATTATTTGATTTGAGGAATTTATTGAGATTCTGTTTACAACTAATAATGTTTATTATATAAATAATATTTTGAACTTTTGAAATGTAATAAATAATTCTATATGTAGAGTGTTTGTTTTTTCTAAAAATTAATTCTCGAAAATTATTATTCGATAACTCTGTGATTATTTTACCGATATATGGAGAGGTTTCTAAGAAATAAAGATATGAATAAAAATTTTCTGTAGTTTGAATTGCTTTTTGTGTGGAATATTTTAAAAAATGTTCAAATATAGATTCTATAGAATTATGAGCCGAGTTTTCTATTATAATTTTCATATTTTTGAATCATCCTTTCTCTAGATTCTTCTAAAGATATACCTTTATTATTATTAATATCTAAAATACCTTTAGTAATTTCTATAAAAAAATATAAATCATATAAAGAACCATAAAAAGTACCATCATCAGTTGGTGCTTTTTTTAAAAGCTCACTAATTTTTTCTATTTTAATGTTTTCTTGATTTGCACTCATATTATCAACTCCTTTTATTTAATATTATTGCCAATTAGCAATTCTATACATTCTTTATCTTTTTCAGATAAATCTTGTATTCCATATGCATCAATGTACCTTTGGGTTATATCTTGTAAAATATCTTTAGTGTCTTTTTTTAAAATTTCTTCATCTAAATTATATGGGAGGTTTTCAACAATTTTAACAAACTTTTCTCGTATAGGTGACATAAATAGCTCCTTTCTAAAAATATATTGGTAGTATAACACACCAAATAAAAAATTACTATAAAAAAGTTAAGAAAAATATTTATATTTTTTATTGTACAAATATAGCAAAAGTACTTTTATATTTTACTTTACTTTTAAGGTGAATAGTGATATAAAAAATAAAAATTGATAAAGGAGACCAAAATGAATATAGGAATAGATATAGATGACACTTTAACAAATATTAGAGATGAATTAAAATTGGCAGCAGAAAAATATGCTAATAAATTAGGAAAAGAAATCAAAGATAGTAAATATATTGAAGACCAAAATAACGGAAATATATATCAAATAAAGTATGGATTTACTTATGAGGAATTAAAATATTTTCTAAGTGTTATACAAGAAGAAATTACTAAAAAGGCAGAGCCAAGAGAAGGCTGTGTAGAAGTAATAAATAAATTACACAATAAAGGACATAAAATTTATATTATTACAGCAAGAGATTCAGAATTTCATAAAGATCCTTATGAATTAAGTAAGAATTGGTTGGATAAAAATAATATTTATTATGATAAATTAATAGTCAACGCAAGAAGTAAAGCACCAGTATGTAAAACAGAAAAAATAGATATATTTATAGATGACCAATTAAATAATTGTGTTGATGTTTCAAAAGCTGGAATTAGAGCAATAAGAATTTCAAATGATGATAATTCTTCATACGAAAATATAGAAACTTTATTAAATTGGAACAAAATATATAATTATATAAACGAAATGGAGTAACAAATGAACAAAGTAAAAGAAGAAAATAAAATGTTAATTATGCTAGCTTTTTTTAGTATATCTGTTGGCTTATGGGGAAATTTTAGACAACTTTGGTTACAAGATAATAATTTTGCAGTAACTAATATTAGCAATATATTGAGCATAGGAACATTTATAAGTTGTGTAATTATTGCATTGATTGGAAAGTACGTAAAATTAGACAAGCTAAAAAATATGCTAGTAATTGTACTAATAGTTAAGTTGATAAATATGATTTGGTTATATACATTAAATCATACAATGTATATACAATTAATTAATTTATCAATAATTATAGATATTGTAACAGAATATATAATTATTACAAGTATTTATCCTCTAATAACAACAATTGTAAAAACTGAAACAATCTATAGTAAACGTAGACTAACAGAATATTTATTTAGAGATATTGGTATTTTGTTTGGCGGAATATTTATTGGAAAGAGTATAGGAGGTTTAGTTGTAAATTATAACATATGTTTACTTATAGCCAATATATTTTTACTATTTTCTTTTACAGTATTATTAAATATAAAAGTAAATAATTCTACAAACAATAAACATGAAGATATATCTTTAAAAAATATCTTTAAAGATAAAATTTTAAATTTATTTTCACTTTATGTATTAATTGGAACGATAGCAATGTCAACAGCGTTAGGGTTGAAAATGCTTACACTTACAAATTACTTTAAATTTAGCGACAATGTAGCAACTAATTATTTGTTAATTGTAGGATTACTAGCAGATATATTTGGAATTATAGCATTAAAATATTTAACACCTAAAAATGACTATATAACAATTACCATAAAATTTGGAATTAGATTTTTTGCATATGTAATAGCTTTTATATCAAACAATATAGTAATTTCCTTAATAGCAATTACATGGTCTATATTTATTTCAACATCATACGAAAACATTTGTGATGCAGTATATATAAACAGATTAGAAAATAAATATCAGTTAAGTTTTTCAAATATATGCCATATAATTAGGTTTTTAGGTGAAGCAATAGGTGTGTATTTATGCGGTTTAATGTATGAAATAGGCTTAAGATATATGCTTGGATTATCAGCTCTACTTATGATCTTTCAAATAAGTTTGGCATATTATTTGATATATTTACGAAAAAGAGAAAAAATTAACATAGAGGTAAATAAAAATGAAAAAATTAGAAATTAAATGTGAAAAAGCTCACCAATATTTTTGGTGATTTTTTTGTGACAATTTTTATAGTTTGAGAGTCACTTAATAGTCACTTTAAATGTTTATACTAAATACAACATATTTAAGGAGGAAGAAAAATGGAAATATTAAAAGTTGAAAATTTATGCAAAACATATGGAAAGGGAGAAAATACAGTTAAAGCTGTAGATGATATTTCTTTTTCTGTTGAAAGGGGAGAATTTGTTGCAATTATAGGAGCTAGTGGAAGTGGAAAATCTACTTTATTGCATTTAATTGGTGGTGTGGATAGACCAACTTCCGGAAAAGTGTATATAGATGGTAAAGACATTTATACATTAAATGATGATAATCTT
>CAJKKA010000012.1 GCA_905200315.1 uncultured Clostridium sp. | reverse complement strand
TCAATGTACTACAATTTTTTATAAAAGTTTGTTTCACATCATTGACACATATACATAAAAAAAATAAAAAAATTTGAAAAAAAGTATTGACATTTAATTATATATAGTTTATACTAATACTCGTCAAGCAGAAATGCAGGTGTCGTATAATGGCTATTACCTCAGCCTTCCAAGCTGATGACGTGGGTTCGATTCCCACTACCTGCTCCAAATTTTAAGAATCGTAAATAAATACGATTCTTTTTTGTGTGATAGGAAATTTTTATTTTTGATGTGTTGGCATATTTTACTTTTTATTTAGTATTGCATTATTCTTAATTATAATTTATAATATAAATGCACTTGCGGGTGTAATTTAGTGGTAGAATGTCATGCTTCCGACCTGATAGCGCGGGTTCGATTCCCGCCACCCGCTCCATTTTATATTATAGGAAATTCCTGTTTTTGATGTAGGGGTCGGCGTCCCCGACGACCCGGGTGGCGAAGCCACTTTTTTATATAAGCTGGTGCAAAATTAAAAATATTATATAAAAAGGTGATTAATTAATAAAAAAAAAGGAAATTAATTGTACATCAAAAACATATGGAAAAGTAATAGAAATGGTTATGCATGAGAATTATAATATTGAAATAATAAAAATAAATATATAAATTGGCAATAATTATAAAAATTGCCAATTTTTGGTATTGAAAAAAATGTAGTATTATGGTATAACAATATTGTTAATAAGAGATAAACAAAAGGAGGAATATAAAAATGGCACACAAAGGAAATAAATCACAAATCTTTGTAAAAATAATGGCTTTAATTTTAGCAGGATTAATGTTATTAAGTGTTGTAGGAACATGTATATATTACTTAATAGCTAAATAGAATAAGAAACAGAGGAAGATGTATGATAAATAATTTATTTAATGGAGTAAATGAAGTTTTTCAAAACGATGTTATAGGTTATATAAATAGTTTACAAGAATATCCTATAAAATTAGTTTTATTAATAATAGATTTGAGTATAGTTATATGGCTTTTAAGTAAAATTATAAAAATTGCAAAAGACACAAGAGCATGGCAGTTAATAAAAGGAATAGTATTTTTGGTACTTGCTACATGGCTTAGTGGTGTATGTAGATTAACAATATTAAATCATATTTTAAATGCAATTACAGACTGGGGAGTATTATCTTTAGTAATAATTTTTCAACCAGAAATTAGACGAGGTTTAGAACAACTTGGAACAAGCAAGTTTTCTAAGTATTTTGGATTAGATAAAGACATTGCAACTAAAACAAAAGAGGCAATATATAAAATAGTAATAGCAGCAACAGAACTTTCTAAGGAAAAAACTGGAGCATTAATTGTAATTGAAAGAGATATAGAAATAAAAGATATAATAAATACAGGAGTTCAAATGGATTCGGAAATTTCTCCACAATTACTTACAAATATATTTGTTCCGAATACTCCATTACACGATGGAGCTGTTGTAATAAGTAATAACAAAATATCTGCAGCAGCATGTATGCTTCCACTTTCATCAGATAGAGATATATCCCAAAAGCTAGGAACGAGACATAGAGCAGCAATAGGAATTTCAAAAGAATCAGATAGCATAGTTGTTGTAGTTTCAGAAGAAACAGGAAAAATATCAGTAGCAAAAGATGGAACACTTATAGCAGATGTTAGAGAAGATGTATTAAAGAAAATATTAATAACAAATATAGTAACAAAAAGATTCACAGAAGAACAAGAAAAAAAAGACTTAGTAGATAAAATTAAAAATAAAATAAAAAGCAAATCAAAATAATGAGGTGAATATTGTAGGGACACGATGTTATGTGCCGCTATAAATTAAAATGCTGTAAAATTGTTGCAATTTATTTAAATGTATGTTAAAATCTCAAAAGATTAATAAGTGTTCGCATAGGAGGAAAAACAAATGGAAATATTAAAATATATATTAATAGGAATTTTTGTTATAAACTGTTTAGCATTAATAATAATTACAATGATGCAATCAAAAGAAGATAGTGGTTTATCTGAAACAATTACAGGTTCTTCAACAAATAACTTTTATGAGAAAAATAAAGGAAGAACAAAAGAAGGAAAACTTAAAAGATGGACAATTATTTTAGGAATTACATTTGTAATATTAGCAGTAGCTTTAGTTATAGTATATTAGAAATAGGCAGTTTTTAAAAACTGCTTTTTTTGTATTATAGAAAATTTATATTTTAACAAAATTATAATGAATTTATTCAATTCATTGATGACATTATGTATTAAAAGAAACTAATGTCAAACGTTGTATGGGTCGGCGTCCTTAGGGCGACCCGAAAAAAATATAACATTTTTTTTATCAAAGAAAGGAACCAAAATGGACGAAAAAGAAAATTTAATTTTAAAATTTATGTCACGAGAAGACTATGTGCCAATGAAAGCAAAAGAAATTGCAGGGATATTTATGGTGCCGAAAAATAAATATAATAATTTCAAAAGTATATTAGATAAATTAGAAAAGGAATACAAAATTCAAAAAAATAGAAAAAATAAATATTCAATAATAGATGAAAATAAATATATTAAAGGTACTTATAGAGGAAACGAAAAAGGCTATGGCTTTGTTATACCAGAAAATGAAGAAATGGAAGATATTTTTATTCCTAGAGGAAATAATAACAATGCTTTAAATGATGATATTGTTGTTGCCGAAATTGTAAAAGAATCTGAAGATGGTAAAAGAAAAGAAGGGAAAATTGTAAGTATAGTAAAACACGAAAAAGATAAAATTGTTGGATTATTTGTAAAAAGTAGAAATTTTGGATTTGTAATTCCAGATGATAAGAAATTTGGCGGAGATATTTTTATATCTAAAAGCAATTTTGCAAAGGCAAAAAATAATCAAAAAGTAGTTGTAAAACTTACAAAATATCCAGAAAAAAATAAAAAGGCAGAAGGAAAAATTATTGAAATAATTGGTGGCATAGATGAAGCGGGAGTAGATATGCTATCTTTAGTAAAGGAATATGATTTGCCTTATGAATTTCCACAAGGAGTAATTGAAGAAGCAAAATCTAAAGGAAATAAAGTAGATAAAAAAGATATACCAAATAGAATAGACTTAAGAGATAAAAAAATTTTTACAATAGATGGAGAAGATGCAAAAGATTTAGACGACGCAGTAAGAGTATATAAAAACGATGACGGTAATTATATGTTAGATGTTCATATAGCAGATGTAAGTTACTATGTAACAGAAAATAGCTTGTTAGATAAAGAAGCAATAATAAGAGGAACAAGCATATATATGTTAGATAGAGTAATTCCTATGCTTCCAAAAGAACTTTCAAATGGAATATGTAGCTTAAATGCAGGTGAAGATAGATTCACACTATCATGCACAATGGAAATAGATAAAGAGGGAAATATTATTTCTTCTGATATATATAAGGCAGTAATAAAAGTTACTGAAAGAATGAATTATAAAGATGTGCAAAAAATAATAGATGGTAGTGATGAAAAAGTTTTAGAAAAATATAAAAATTATATTCAAGATTTTAAATTAATGGAAGAACTTGCAAAAATACTTAAAAATAAAAGACTAGAAAGAGGTTATTTAAATTTAGATTTGCCAGAAAGCAAAGTAGTTTTAGATAATAATGGACATGCAGTAGATATAAAAAAATATGAATTATATTTTAGTAACGAAATAATAGAACAATTTATGCTTAGTGCTAATGAAACAATAGCAGAAAGATTTTATTGGTTAGAAGCTCCATTTATATATAGAGTTCATGAAGAACCAGACATAGACAAAGTAAAAGAATTAAATAAATTTTTATACAACTTTGGATATAAAATAAATAAGTCAGGAGATAAAGTATATCCTAAAGAATTTGCAAAAGTACTAGATAGTGTAAAGGGAAAAACGGAAGAAAGAGTTGTATCAAATTTAGTTTTAAGAACCTTAAAAGTAGCAAGATATGAATCAGAAAACGATGGGCACTTTGGAATAGCAAGTAAATACTATTGCCACTTTACATCTCCAATAAGAAGATATCCAGACTTATTTATACATAGAATAATATCAAAATATTTAGAAAATAATTACGAGCTTTCAGAAAAGCAAAAAGAAAAATATGAAAAACAAGCAGAACAATATGCTAAAACTTCATCAGATAGAGAAAAAATAGCAACGAAAGTAGAAAGAGACAGTATAGACATAAAAATGGCAGAATATATGCAAGATAGAATTGGTGAAGAATATGAAGGTATGGTTTCAAGTGTAACAAGCTTTGGAATATTTGTAGAACTAGATAATACAGTAGAAGGATTAATAAGGTTTGAAAACTTAGGAGACGAATACTTCGAATATGATGAAGAACACAAACAACTAACAGGAGAAAAAACAGGTATAACCTATAAAATAGGAGATAGAGTAAAAATAAAAGTTATAAATGCAAATAAAGAAACAAGGCAAATAGATTTTGAAAAAATCTAAATTATCTAAAAATACTCATAATACTTGGGAGAAATAAGCTAATTGTAGCAAGCACAATTACACTTATTCCTCCTTTTATATTTTTATTTTGTTTTATTTCATAAATAGCATAGCCTAAAGTTTCAAAGAAAACTACTAAGGAAATTAAAAATAAAATAAAAGACATAAATTTCATCCTCCAATTATTAAGTTTCGGTTAATAAATAACCAGATTTAACGACAACAGAAACATTAACTTTAAAAAAACAGTTTTGAAAATTATTTTTCCAATTAAAATTGTTCCATTTGCTATTTGTAGAAAACTGATTTACAGCATGGTTACCTATTCCTGCTATATCTGCATTATATATTTTAGAAATTTTATATAAGTAAGAAGTAATATTCTTTTCTAAGTATTTACTAGCAGTATTAGAAATTGCATTAATTGTTTCTTCAGAAGTATATCCATTATCTTCATCAACAGAAGAAATTCTTGCATGTAATTTACAATTAACTGTAACATATGGAGAACCATTAATAAATTCTACTTTTGTTGTATTTCTTTTGTTTTTGTAAATATATAAATCTAAAGAATTAGAACTATCATGTGGACTTGGAATAGAAATGGTTGTAGAAGATAAATTATTAGTTACTATTAAATGACAAATATTTTCAATTGCACCAAGTTCACCTACTAATTTATCATCTTTAAAAATTGCAAGCCCTATTGTTTCAGTACCAGGTTTTTGTTTATATTGTGTACCACTTTCAGACTCTTTATTACTACTAGAAGAACTAGAATCTTTTATTTTATCTAGATTTCCTAGTATAGCATATGTCTCACGTGTTTTTGAACATAATTGACCATAAAAATTTCCAATAGTAACATTATCTGTAAAACCTGTATTTTCATTTGAAACAGGAGTTATTTCATAATATTGGGAAACCGAACTTTCTAAATCTGGTTCAGTGTTTTTTATAAAATCTACTGCCTTGCATTTGCTAATAATAATAGAAGCATCAGGCCTTACTTGGATATTATTAATTAAAGTATAAATTTCTCCTGAAATTCCATTAGATGCAATTTCTTCTGAAAATACAATAGCTTTACAATGAGCTAAATTAACTTGCTTACTTAAATAACTATTCATTAAATTCATTGCAGTTGGTATTGTATCACTTTCAACATTATAAACAAAAGAAGAAGTTGAAGATGAAGAAGATGAGGAATCTTTTCCAGAAGAAGGTTTGGTAAATTGAAAAGAAATATTGTATTTGCTTGAACTTCCTTTATCAATTCCCATTGCAATAGTATAAGCTAAATTATCTATACCTCTTGTACCCTTATAAATAAGTAAAGAACAAACAATATATATAATTGTTAATATAACTAATATTATTTTTGAAAATCTTTTCATTTAATGTTCCCTCTCTCCTTCTTATTCTTTTTAGAAAGTTTAATATTGGCTAAAAATAAAATTATAAAGCCAAATAGATAAACTAATCCTAGAGTTGTATTTCTATAAATTACATTTGTAAAAAAACGTATTTGAACTAAATTTTTAGGAATCAAACTAACTCCTAAGCATAACAAAGTCCAACTACATATAAGCATATTAGAATTTTCTAGATTAAATAAGTCCTTAAATATATTTATAGAAAGTGCAAAAATAAAACTTAAATAAGATACAACAGAAATAATCCATACAAGTAAAAATATAGCATCCACTCTTTGAAAAAATCTACCAAATTCAATTAATCTTGCTGCTAAATAAAGAGGAGCAATTTGTTCTGCATTTGAAATAACAGGGAAAATTAAAAGAACTGTTGCAATACTAAATAAAAGTAGAATAAAGGATATTATAATAAATGTATAACCAATTCTTTTTATTTCTGAGTTATATTCCACATATTTAGGTAAAAAGTAAAAAACAGCAATTGCCGAATATGCATAAATATTGCTCATTCCGCTAATAAAAGTAGAATAAAAACCATCACCTAAAATGGGGAAAATATCTTGGTAATTGAAATTTTTCATTGTAGCAAAGAAAATGAAAATTATACTTAAAAATAAAACAGGTAAAACAATAAAATTACCTCTTGCAATAGATTTAATCCCCAAATAATTGCAGCCAATAATTGCAAGTATAAATAAAAATAGTATTAAAGTAATAGAATAATTTTGAAAATAAATAATTTTCAAATTTTCAGCGAAATTTCTAAGTGTAATACTAGAAAAACTTATAAAATATATTAAAAACAATATACCAGTTAAATATTTAAGAAATTTTCCGCCAAGAAAGCTGGATATATTTAATATATCATGTCCAGGAAACTTATTAAAAATTCTAACTATAAACATCATAAATAAAAAGGCTAAAATAGATACAAAAATTATATTTAATAAAGAACTTGAACCCGTTTTTGCAATTACATTTTTTGGTAAACTTAAAATAACATGGTTTAGCACTACAACCAATAAAAGTGAAAGCGCTTCTAATGAACCTATTTTATCTCTCATAAAATTTTAATATAATCAATTATATAAAATTGATTAACTTCTCCTTTCTATTATTTGTACTTCCATTTCATACTTAAATGTTTTTGAGAAGTAGGACGTTTGGTATTTAAATAATCTGGTCTTCGTTCCCTTTTATATTCATAATGAACAAAATAGCTAGATCCAGTTGAATTTATTAAGGGAGCAAAAGGAACCATATAAGGAACACCAAAAGATTTTAAACTACATAAAATTGTTATATAAACAAATATCAATAAACCTATTCCTAAAAATCCAGCAATAAAAGCGAATAATATAAAAGCAAATCGCATAATACGAATATGAAATCCAAAAGAAAAATCTGGTATAGCAAAAGAGGCAATACCTGTTATAGCTATAACAATAATTAAAATAGAGCTAACAATGTTTGCACTAACAGCAGCATCGCCTAAAACTAAAGCACCAACAATTCCAATAGTAGAGCCAACTGGTGATGGAACTCTAAGGCTAGATTCACGAATAAGTTCAAAAGAAAATTCCATTAACAAAACTTCAAAAATAACTGGAAAAGGTACATTTTCTCGTGATGCAACAATAGAAAATAATAATTCTGTAGGTATAAGTTCTTGATGAAAATTAGTAATAGCTATCCATAAACTAGGTAAAAGAAGCGTTATAAACATTGCAAATAAACGAATAAGCTTTAATAAATTTGCAAATTGAGGTTTTAAATTTTCATCTTCAGGAGAAGAAATAAAATCTACAAAGGTTGAAGGTAAAATTAGAGCATACGGATTTCCGTTTATTAAAATAATAACTTTTCCATCATATAAAGCCTTGGTACATTTGTCTGGTCTTTCTGTAGACAAAATTTGAGGAATACCAAAAGAATTAGATTTTTCAATAAGTTGTTCTAACTGACCAGAAGAAATAAGTGAATCTATTTCCAAGTTATTTAACCTATATTTAATCTCAGCAACTAAAGAACTATTAGCAATATCTTTTAAATAACAAACACCACATTTAGTTTTACTAAGATTACCAACATCAATATTTTCAATAATTAAATTTTCATTATTAATTGTTCTTCTTAAAAGAGAAGTATTAGTTCTAATATTTTCAACAAAAGCTTCCTGAGGCCCCTTAATTACAAGTTCATTTGTAGGAGTAGAAATACTCCTTTGCTTAAAACCTTTAACATCTATATCAAAACCAATATCTAAAGTATCTATAAACAAAGCACAATTACCAGAATTTACACCAGAAATTAAATCTGAAAATTCCTTAGTTTGCTTAACATCGTTTTGAGGAAGCAAACAATTAAAAATATAATCTTTTAAATCAAATTTAGGTTTTTTATGAACATTGCATTTTATTTTTTTTGCTGGAATTTGAAATTTATCGTTTTTTATACAATTTAAATTATGTGTAGGGGTCGGCGTTCTCGACGACCCGCCTGTTTTATTTGAAAAAAGGTCTTTAATATCTTCAAATGTATTTGCTCTATTTCTAAGCATAAGAGGCTTAATAACAAAATCGTTAATCAATTCAGAATCAGACATACCATCTATATAAAACAAAAAAGCACTATACTGTTTATTACGAGCATAAATATTAAACTCCCTAACAACAATATCAGAATTAATTAAAGTATTAAATTTTATATTAATATATTCCAAATTTTTAGATAAATCTGAAAAAACAACTTTATAATCAGAAGAATTACTTTCAGCCTTATAACTTATGTTTTTTTCTTCCTGCTCATCACCCATTAAAACAAAATTATAATTTTGGGCAGGTTCATATTTAAATAAATTTAGAACTTTATTAAAAACACTCATAC
The DNA here is from genome assembly GCA_905200315.1 of uncultured Clostridium sp. The sequence goes on along the minus strand of CAJKKA010000012.1, from coordinate 17,870 downwards.
ACAAGCCTTTCAAAATTTTTATTTATTAAAATTACCGAATGCCAAATATATTGTTTTTTATACCTTAGTGTCACAACCTTCGGAATTGAAAATGGTCTATTGACCATTTAGAACTAAATTACTTTTTTATAAAATATAATTTACATATTTACATTAATAATACATAAATTAACAAAAATGAAGATTACTCCAAATCGCACTCGCAGGTGTAACTGCTCGTTTGGTCGCTTACGCGGTATTTCAAAACAAATATATTTGTCATTTTATTAAATATTATGTCAGACGTTGTAGGGGTCGACGCCTTAAGTCGACCCGAATTAATTTGTAATATAATCCAAAATGTAAATTAATCCAAATTTTATTTTATAATAGTATTATTTTCAAAAAATATAAAAATATGTAAATGCTACAAAAAATAATTTTCATATGTTATAATAATAATGAATTAAAATTTAAAACTAAAAATATAATTATGGTAGCTTCACACTGCAAGATGGAGCGGACTATATTGATAATTCTAAAACATAATAAAAAATGGAGGAACCAATGAAAAAATTTATTATAAATTCAATTATATTATTGTTATTTATAGCAGCTATAGTATTGGGAATATATGTGTTAAACGAATATATAATTCAAAACGATACAGTAGCAGAGGTGTTTCATCAAGGTTATGATGAGGTAAAAACAATTTCCAAAAATGAAGAGCAAAATGTAGAAAATCCAATAGAAAATATACAAACAAATGAAAGTGATAATTATAATAGTAATAATTTTTATTATAATCAATTAGACGATACTGCTAAAACTATTTATAATAAATTAAATGAGAATAAAGAAAATATGAAAAGCGGAAATTATACAATAGAATTTGGAAAAACATTTAATGAATTGTTAAATTCAGAAAATGGTGAGCAAAAAATGAATACAGCATATCAATCTGCACTAGACGCATATCTATTAGATAATCCAGAGGTATTTTATTTAGATGTAACAAAAATGTATTTATTAATGAATACTCGTACAGTAAGAAATAAAACAACATATACAGTATCAATAGGAGGAGAAAATGGCTTTAGTTATTATAATTCAAGTTTTTATACACAAAGCCAAGTAAACAATGCAATAAAAAGTATAGAAGAAATATCAAACGATATATTAAATGAAACTTCAAGCAATACATATAAAAAAATACAACAAATACACGATTGGTTAGTAGATAACATAGAATATGAGCAAAGCTTAACTGGTATAAATATTAGAAATATATACGGAGCATTTGAAGAGAAAGAAGTGGTTTGTGAAGGATACGCAAAAGCTTTTAAATATTTATTAGATGAAGCGGGTATAGAAAATATAATAGTAGTAGGATATGGAACAAACACTACAGGAAGTACAGAAGAACATGCATGGAACTATGTTAAATTAAACAATGAATGGTATGCAGTAGATGTAACATGGGATGATCCGATAATAAGCGGGGGAGGAAAATTAACAGATAAAATAAGATACAATAACTTTTTAAAAGGATCAAATGAGTTTAATAATGCTCACAAAGTAACAGGAAAAACATCAGAAGGAGGAATAATATTTACATATCCAGAATTAAGTATTTCAAATTTTAATTAAATAAAAATTTTCTATTTTGCTCCTAATCCGACTACGCGTAAGAAAAAATGAAAAATTTTACATAATTGCTTGACATTACCATAAAAAGGTTTTATAATAAAAAATGTAGTTAGCGATATTTATGTAAACTATAAAGTTTAAAATATAAAATTTTTTAGGAGGTAAAAATGAAAAATTTAAAAATTTCATTAACAGCAATAGTAGCTGCAATAATTTTAGCAATATCTACAGGAGTATATGCATATACAGGAATAGGAAATGTAGAAATACAAGCAATGCCAAGTTCATTATCAAATGGAACAGCAACAGTATCAAATGCAACAAAATATCAATTTGTTGAAATAACAAGTGACAAGTATACTGCAATTAAAAAATTAGAAGCACAATACAAATTATTAAAAGCATATGAAGCTTACTCTGCAGACAACACAAATACAAATTTAGAAAATGCCTATAGTTCAGAATGTGATTCTTATTATGCAACATATGGAGATAAAAATGACACAAGAGATGCAACAATAAATGCAGTATTAAATTCTTACACAATGGGAAGTACATTATCAGAAGAATGTAAATCAAAATGGGTAAATGAATTAGTTGATTTTAATGCATCAAGTTGGACAAATGTTACAGATAACAAAATTCAAATTGATTTATCAACATTTACAGGAACTAAATATTACATAGCTTGGGTTGAAACAAGTACATCTGGAAAATATTATGCAGAAGTATATAAAGTAGCAGGAACAAAAAAAGATGATCAAAATAATAATAACACAACAAACAATACTACAAATAATACTGTAAAAAATGATAAAAAAAATACAACACCAGCAAAAAATGAAACAAAAACAAACGGAACAACAAATACACCAACAACAATAACAACAAGCAAATCAACAGCATCAAAATTACCACACACAGGTGTAAATGACGTAATAGTTGGATTAATAGCTACAGCATCAACAGCATCTGGAATAGCATATTTAAGATATAGAAAAATAAAATAAAACATAAAAAAATTAGAATGCTTTATAAAGTGTTCTAATTTTTTTGGATATAATAGAAAATTTTTGTTTTGAAATTTTATTTTGAAAATGTTGTATAAAAAACCGCTCCATCTTGCAGGGTGAAGGATATTTTCTTTCTGCATGTTTTCGAAAGAAAAATGCTTTACCCTCGTGGAGCTACGATATATTTATTTTTAGATATGTATGATGATGGAAATAATTTAAATTTTATAGAAATGTTGACATTTTATGTAAATGGTGGTAATATATAGATATAAGAGGGAAACCTCGTTTATATATATTTGAGCTCCGGATGAGGAGCAAAAGGGATTTATAGCACATTGAAAAAAATTAATCATTATCAATTAGGAGGAAAACATTATGAAGAGATTAATCAAAAAAATGAACAAAATTGCAGCAATATTAATTTTTGCAGTTGTTATTACTAGTATGCCTAGCATAGGTGCTGGAAATAAAGCACAAGCAGCAACAACAGCAGGCAACGTTGTGTATGAAGGCAATGGAAGTTTAACCTGTGGTAGTGCAACATTGAAACTTGAGAATGGAGTTTTAACATATTCTGGTTCAACCAATATTGAATACTGGAAGAATCCGGTATCTGGTACTATGGTTATTACTCAGTCGGATCGGTTAGCCCATGTGTTCTGGTATAGCGGAATTTATTTCGTTATAGATATGGACAATGGAAGAAAAATTCAGGCATATAAAAATAGTAATAATCAGTATTGCTTGGATTATATGGGGCATGCAGTTAGAGGTGATTCTGCGTATATGGCTTTAATAAATACGGTGTTGATTGATGATAAATGGTTTTATCAGGAAAATTCTGGAGTTGAAAGACTTATGACTCGTGAAGAATTTGATAAAATTATTAATAATCAGGATCCAACTGCACCTACACCAGTACCTACAGTAGCACCGACAGCAACACCAGTACCAACAGTAGCACCGACAGCAACACCAGTACCAACGGTAGCACCAACAGCAACACCAGTACCAACGGTAGCACCAACAGCAACACCAGTACCAACAGTAGCACCGACAGCAATACCAGTACCAACAGTTGCACCAACAGCAACACCAACAGTTGCACCTACTGCAACACCAGATATAAAGATTGACTTCGATTTTACTTTCTGGTGGGAGCAGTTCACGTCAGGCAAAATTACTTGGGAGCAGTTCACACAGATTGTTTGGAATAATAAGTGGACAGTAGACTCTCAAACTACAGAAAAGGAGACTACTTACTATTTCTATGACGAGTCTGGTAAACTGATTCGAACTGAAAGAGTGCTGATTTCTAATCGACACGATGATGGAACAGGTAGTGGTAGTGCCGATGTAAAAAATGACGGTAAGGCAGATGTTGACATTACGAATAAGGGAAATGGTGGTGCATCTGGTACTGTTACTGTTAATAATAATTCAACGACTAAGAATAATACAGTAGCCAAAAGTAAAACTACGTACAATGTACGTAGAACTGGAAACTGGGTTTCATTAACTAGAACAGTTAACGGTAAAACTGGCATTATATGCAAAGTTTACTTTAACAAAAAAAAGAAAATTGCCAAGTTTAATGGCATTAACTATAAGAAGATCAATTATGTGGGGTATACCTCCACAAGCAGAATGATTATTTTTAAGACAACTGCTAAAAAAATAAGAATTGCTCCAAGAGCAAAAGGAAAAGTAAACAAAGTATATAAGGTGAAAACTTTAAAAGGAAAATGGTCGAAGTGCATTGAGGACGTACGTGGCCTCACAATGCGCGTGTCTGATGGAAAAAAGAAAGTAATGGGTGTGAAGAACGCCCAGCCAAAAAAGATAAAAAGATAAGTTTGAGTGCATAAATCCTAAAAATGAGAAGGGATTAGACAATTGTCTAATCCCTTTTCTGACGTTATAAAGTTTTTATAGTATTATACAAATTAGTCCGCCACTGCCTTCGTTTACTATTCTTTCTAAGGTTTCTTGTAGTTTTAGTTGTGCATCTTCTGGCATATGACTTAATTTATTTTGAAGTCCTTCGTTTACTAATTCATGTAAACTTTTTCCAAATATATTTGAGTCCCATATTTTTGTAGGGTCGTTTTCAAATTCTGATAGTAAGTAGTTTACTAAGTCTTCAGATTGTTTTTCACTTCCAACTATTGGTGATACTTCTGTTTCAATGTCGGCACGAATCATGTGTATACTTGGTGCTTTGGCTTTTAGTTTTACGCCAAATCTTGAACCTTGTTTTACCATTTCTGGTTCGTCTAAAATTAATTCATCTATTGTAGGTGTTACTATTCCATAACCTTTTGCTTTTACTTCTTCTAAGGCATAACTAAATTTATCAAATTCTGCTTTGGATTGTGCTAGGCTAATTAAAGTAGAGAATAAGTCTTCTTCATTATTTATTTTTATTCCAGACATTTCTGTTAATATATTGTATAGTAATTCTTCTTTTAATGTAATGTTAACATCTACAGAGCCTGTTCCAAGCTGTATTTGAGTTATAGATGTTTTTTCTATAATTTCTGTATGAGAAATTTTACTTACACAAGAATCTATATCTTTTAATAAAGTTGCACTTGTGAAGGCTGTTTTTATTTCTGAGAATAGTTCAACTTTTATTTTGTGTTCATCATCTAAATTATTAATCCATTGTGGGAAGGTTAAATTTATTTGTTCTATAGGAAATTCATATAAAACTTTTGTGAACATTTTGTTTACGTCGTTCATATTTAGGTTTGCGCAGTTTATAGGCATAACCGGTGTTTGATATTTTTCCTCTAAATTTTGTGCTAGGCTTAAGGTGTAGTCTGAGTTTGGTGTTTCTGTATTTAATACAATAACAAATGGTTTATTTAGAGCTTTTAGTTCATTTATTACTCTTTCTTCTGCTTCTATGTAGTCTTCTCTTGGAATATCTGTAATACTTCCATCTGTTGTCATTACTATTCCTATTGTAGAGTGTTCTTGAATTACCTTTTTTGTACCAATTTCAGCAGCTTGTTCAAAAGGAATTTCTTCATCTGACCAAGGTGTTTTTACCATTCTAGGCATATCGTCTTCTAAATGGCCAATGGCATTATTTATTAGGTAACCAACACAATCTACCAAACGAGTTTTAAATTTTATATTTTCACCAACAGTTATTTCAACAGCTTCATTAGGAACAAATTTAGGCTCTGTAGTCATAATAGTTCTACCAGCTGCACTTTGTGGAAGTTCGTCTCTTGCCCTTTCTTTTCTGTATTCATTTTCAATGTTTGGAATAACAAGTAAATCCATAAAACGTTTAATAAAAGTAGATTTACCAGTTCTAACAGGACCAACAACACCTACATATATATCACCATCAGTACGTTTTGCTATATCCTGATAAAGTTCTAAATTTTCCATTCTTATATCCTCCTCGTAAAAGTTTGTACTTTTTTTATTTAGTTAATTTATATTAAGGAAAGAACAGAATTATTCTAATTTATTTAAAAATTTATTAATATATTATCTGGAAATGGTTAAAAGAAATATTTATTAAATAATGAATTATTAGATATATTCTTTTTCGGGTCGTCGGGGACGCCGACCCCTATATAATAATTTAAAGGAGGGGGCGTTTTACGAGAGGCTCATTTGAATTTCTATTAGAAGCTATAACTAATAAAAAATTATCCTTGAACATTATAAGTTTTACTGATAAAATACTTAAAGTTAGGAGTGATATAATGAAAATTTTAATTAAAAATTGCAATTTAATATCTATGAGTAAAAATAGAGAAAAGTATGAACCTAATATGGATATTTTAATTGAGGATAATAAAATTAAAAGGATAGATAGAAATATTAATGAAGATTGTGAAAAAGTAATAAATGCTAGAGGAAAGGTAGTAATGCCTGGTTTAATTAATGCACATTCTCATATAAGTATGAGTATTTTTAGAGAGACTGTTGATGGTTTAAAAACACAAGATTGGCTTAAACAAAAAATTTGGCCTATAGAGGATAATCTTACAAATGAAGACATTTATTTTGCTACAATGCTTTCGTGTATTGAAATGATAGAAACAGGGTGTACATGTGTAAATGATATGTATTTTCTAACAGATAATATTATTAAGGCAGCCTTAGAAAGCGGAATAAGAATGCAAACAACTATGACGTTAATGGGATACGATATAAATGATTTAAGCAGACTAGAAAAACTAAAGAGCTTATTGGAAAATTATAAATATGAAACAATTACTTTTAATGCAGGAATTCATGGATTATATACATCTAATGAAGATTATGTAAAAAAATGTGTTGAACTTGCAGAAGAAAAGAATTTGCCTATCCATATGCACTTTTGTGAAAATATACAAGAAAGAGAAGATATAAAAAGAGATTATAATGTGGATGAACCATCTGAGGTAATTAAAAGAGATTTAAAAGGAATACACAATATTTTAGCTCATAGTGTAAAAGTATCTGATAAAGATATACAAAATTTAAAAGAAACAAATACATATATTGCGCACTGTCCTGTAAGTAATTTAAAATTAGGATGCGGAATTGCTCCTGTAGCCAAAATGATTGAGGAGGGATTATGTGTATCTCTTGGAACAGATGGACAAGGTAGTGGAAGTAATTTAGATATGTTTGAAACAATGAAATTTACTGCATTACTACAAAAAGGAATAAATGAAAATCCAGAAGATTTGCCAGCATATGAAGTTTTGAAAATGGCAACTGTAAATGGTGCAAAGGCATTAAATTTGAGTGATATAGGAAAATTGGAAGAAGGAAAACTTGCAGATTTAATAATAATTAATATGGAAGAAACAATAACAAACCCTATAAACAATATATTTGCCGAGATTGTATATAATGTAAAAGGATATAATGTAGATACAACAATAATAAATGGAAAAATTTTAATGGAAAATAGAAAATTGAATAATATAAATAAAAAAGAAATAATACAACAATGTAGTGAAATTATAGAGAGATTTAAAAATGCTAAATAAAAAAATTATTTGACATTTTTTGCGAATAATTATATACTAATGCAAGTAAATTTCTTACGGAAAAAGGAGAAAAAAAGGATGTATAAAAATAGAATACTTATATCTTTAGGTTTAGTTGCAGGTCTTACATTTTTAGGTGTTAGAAGCTTTGCAACATCTACAGGTGTAGTTAATACAGAAACTGCAAGAATGAGGGCAGAAGCAAGTACAACTTCAAATATTGTAGCATTAGTTTCTCAAGATGAAAAGGTAGAAATATTAGAGAAATCTGGAGATTGGTATAAGGTAAAATATAAAGACGATACTGGTTACATATATGCACAATATGTGGATAATAAAGATAAAAAAAGTGAACAATCCACAAATAATACCACAACCCAAAACAATACAGTAAGCAATACAACAGTTAATAATGAAACAGAAAATAACAATACAGTAGAAAATACAGAAGAAACATCAACAACAGTAAATGAAACAAATACCGGTGATGAAACAATAATAGAAAATAATACTCAAATTTTGGTTGTTGAAGATGCAAGTTTAAAGTTAGTACCATTAATAAATTCTACAGAAATAAAAAGCCTAAAAGCAAATACACCAGTAACAGTTTTAGACTATGCAAATGGATGGTATTTTGTAAATTATGAAGATGCACAAGGTTGGGTTAGAAAAGAAAAATTAGATACTTTAAAACAAACACAAAAAGAAAGTGAAAATAAAACAGAAGAAACAGTTGCAGAGGATACAACTACTGAAACAGAAGAAAAAACAGAAACAAAAACAACAAAATATGTTAATGTTGAAAAAGCAAATTTAAGAGAAAAAGCAAGCAAAGATAGCAGTACAGTAAAAAGTATATCTAAAAATACAGCAGTAACAGTTGTTGGTACAGAAGGAACTTGGTCAAAAGTAGAAGTGGATGGAAAAACAGGGTATATTTTAAGTGAATTATTATCTTCAGATAAAGTAAAAGAATCAACAAATAATACTACCAAAGATAAAAATACAACTTCAACTAAAAACAATGTAACAAACAGAGGGGGAGATGTAGATAGAAGTCAATCTGCAAATTCTGGAAATGTAGTTTCATATGCAAGTTCATTTTTAGGAACAAGATATATTTTAGGAGGGGCTTCTCCTTCAGGATTTGACTGTTCAGGTTTTACAATGTATGTTTATGGAAAATATGGAGTAAGCCTTGCACATTCAGCAAGAGCACAAGCAAGTGTAGGAACAGCAGTAGATAGAGCTAATTTGCAAGCTGGAGATTTAGTTTTATTTAAAGGAGCAACAGGAAATTCAATAGGTCATGTAGGAATTTATATTGGGGGAAATAATTTTATACATGCATCAAATCCAAGTGACGGAGTAAAAATAACATCAATGTCTACAAGCTATTATCAAACTAGATATGTTACATCTAGAAGGGTTTTTTAATTAATATTTAGCATAATAGTTATAGTAGTAAAATGGAGTAAATAAATGAAAAGACCAATTTTAGTAATAACAATTGGGTATATAATAGGAATATTGGGAGCAAATTTACATTTAATATTGCTTCCAATTATTTTTTTATATCCATTAATAATTTTAATTCTAAAAATAAAAAAATTATATATTAAATTTTACTTAAAAAAATCAATTATATTAATATTTATTATTTCTACAATAATTTCCAATACAATAACATTAATTTTAAATTACAAATATGATAATTTCTATTCAAATATAAATGAAGGAGAGCTTGAAGCAACTATAGTAAGTAGAAAAATAGAAAAAGAATATAAAAATGTTTATAAAGTAAAAGTAAATAAAATAAATAATAATAAAAAATTTAAAAATACATATTTGCTTTTATATACAAAAAAGAATATTAATTTAAATTATGGAGATTTAATAAAAACAAATATTGTATATGAAAAGCCAAGTATTCAAAGGAACTACAAAGGATTTAATTATAAAGAATATTTGAAAACAATAAAAGTTTATGGCTTAGCTACTGCTGAAAAAAAGGTTAAAATAATAAAAAGCAAAAATATAAATTACATTTATTATTATTGCAATGCATTAAATGAAAAATTACAAGAAAATATAAATAAACATTTTTCTAAAGAAACTGCAAGTGTTTTAATAGGAATGGTGTTAGGAGAAAAACAATTTATAGAGGAAAATATTACCAAAAGTTTTAAGAAAAGTAGTTTATCACATATACTCGCAATTTCTGGTGCACATGTTAATTATGTTATAGTATTAATATCTTTTATTGTTAGTAAAACGAAAATAGCAAATAGAAAAGGAAAAATTATTTCAGTAATATTTTTATTATTTTTTATGGTATTAACGGGTATGCAGATTTCTGTAATAAGGGCTGTTATAAGTAGTTGTTTAATAATTATAGCAAGTTTACTATATAGGCAATTTGATACAATAAATTCTGTATGTTTTTCTATGTTAATAATTCTGCTTTTAAATCCTTTTAATATAAATAGTTTATCTTTGCAGCTTTCTTTTGGAGGCACTTTAGGTATTATTTTATTTTTAGAATTTTTATATAAAAGAAATGAAAATAAAATAATAGATTATATAAAAAGTGCAATATTTGTTTCTGTATCGGCGCAAATAATTATTTTTCCAATTATGCTTAAAAATTTTGGAACAGTAAGTTTTACATTTTTTATTTCTAATTTATTAGTTTCACCATTGTTAGGTATTATTATAGTTTTAGGAATTTTGTTTTGTTTTATATCTTTATTTTCAAATGTATTATCAAACTGTATAAACTTTATTCTAAATCCAATGCTAAAATTATTAATTCTTATTTCGAAATTTAGCTCACAAATTCCATTTTCACAGAAATATATAATTATTCCAAGTATATTATTTTTTATAATTTATTATTTAATATTAGGCTATTTTATTAGGTTTAAAAGTTTAAGTAAATTACGAAAAAGGAGAATAATAAATATTATTAAAAATTTAAAATCAAAAATTATTTCAATATGTTTAATTCTAGTTTTAATTATTTCTGTTATAAAAATAATTCCAAAAGATTTAAAAATATATTTTATAGATGTTGGTCAGCGGTGATTCGTGTTTAATTGTTACACCTAAAAATAAAAGAATTCTAATAGATGGAGGAGGCAGTGAAAGAGGTAGTTCTAATATTGGAGAAAAAACACTGTTGCCATATTTATTAAATAGAAAAGTAAGTAAATTAGACTATGCAATAATATCTCATTTTGACTCCGACCATTGTGAGGGTGTGTTATATGTAATGCAAAAAATAAAAGTGGAAAATGTAATAATAGGAAAACAATTTGAAACTTGTGAAAATTATAAAGAATTTATAAAAATTGTAAAGCAAAAAAATATACGAGTTATAAGTGTTGAAAAAGGTAACAAAGTAAAAATCGAAAAAGATATGTTTTTAAATGTGCTATGGCCAGACAGTAATAACATTGTGAATGAAAATAAATTAAATAATAATTCTCTAGTTTTTAAAATGAATTATAAAAATACAAGTGCATTATTTACTGGAGATATAGAAAAAATTGCTGAAGAAAAAATAATTTCATATGTTAAAGAAGATGAGTTAAAAAGCACAATTATAAAAGTAGCACACCATGGTTCCAAAACATCATCAACAGAAAAATTTATAGAAAAAGTTAAGCCAAAAATAGCATTAATAGGAGTAGGAGAAAACAATACTTTTGGACATCCATCAAATATAACAATAGAAACACTAGAAAAAGCAGGAACAAAAATATATAGAACAGACCAAATGGGGGAGATTGTTCTAAAAATTAATAAAAAAGGGAGAATAAAAATTTATAATCAGATAGAACAATAAAAAGTGATTTTGCCATCGGATCGACAGAGGCGTCGACCCCTACAATTAAGAAACAAATAATTTATATTTGAAAACGAGTTCGACCCGACTATTACATATAATTAGAGACCGTGGCTCAAAAGTTTGAATATTTTATCTGTCTTAAAACGTTTGGAGAACGGAATTTGAAAATAAAATTATTTGTTTCTTTATGAAAAAAGTGGCATTCGCCCCTAAATTTAAGATAGAACTTTCCTATAATACAAAAAGCAACTAAAAATAGTTGCAAAAAAATAAAAAAAGGAGTAAAATAAATTCTATTTAAAAGAATTGGAGGAAATTTAAATGAAAAATATTATGAAATATAAAGGATATTGGGCTGAAATAAAATATAGTGATGAAGATGAGTGCTTTTGGGGAGAAATAGAGGGACTAAAAAATGATAGTATTTCCTTTGAAGGAACTACTGTTAAAGAATTAAAAAAAGATTTTAAAGATGCAATAGACCATTATATTGAAGTGTGCAAAGAAACTAATACTGAACCAGAAAAACAAGCAAAGGGGTCTTTAAATGTACGTTTGGGAGTAGAGCTTCATAATAAAGCAAAAATGAAATCTATAGAAAAAAATATTTCGATAAATGAGTTAATAAAAGAAGCAGTAAAAATGTATTTAAAAACTAATTAAAATGCATATTTTAACATTTTTTGTAAATAATACATACAAATAAGTTGAGAGAGGAATGTATTATGGAAACAAAAAATAAAATATTATTAGGTATTGGAGTATTTATTGGATTATTTATAGTGTCGGTGGTTATAACATTTTTTGTAGTAAAAAATAACGAAAAATCGCAAGAGTATGCTATTACAGATGATTGTGTTTATGAAGAAGAAAATAAAGAAGTTGGAAATACAGATGATGAAGTTGAGGTTAATTCCACAACAGAAAAAGTTTCACCAAATGCTTTTTTAATTATAAAAAAAACATATAATGAATGTGGACATACAACAGAAGATGATGTAGAAATTCCAAGTGAAATGGTTAATAAAACTCAAGAAGAAATAGAGCAAATGTATAAAGACTTTAAGGTAGAAAGTTTTAGTCCAAATGAAGTTGTATTATATAAAAATGTAAATGGAAAATGTGGTGAGCATTATACTGTAAAAGATGAAAACGGAAAAGTAGTTGTATATAATACAAACGAAAAAGGAGAAGAAGTATTATACGAAGAAACATCAATATCAACAGAATATCTAACAGAAAACGATGTAGAAAACATAAAAAAAGGAATAGAAATTTACGGTAAACAAAATTTAAATAGCTTTATAGAAGACTTTGAATAAATAAAAAAACTCCACAATGGTGGAGTTTTTTATTTATTTTTCTTCAAATATCCTTGCATAAAGAAAGCTTTTATATACATTATTAAAGAAAATATAGTTGAAATTATTGCTAAATAATATATATAAGTATCAAATTTGAAAGGTAAGCTAAATTGTTTTATTACTAAAGAACATACAATCGCAACATATATTAAAACTGTTGCTAGTTTTCCATACCATTTGCTTGAAACAACAAGTTCTTTTCCATATAGGAATGAGGCTCCTGCTATCATAATAAATTCTTTCAAAACTAATAGTCCTAAAATCCATAAAGGTATAATGTTTTTTAATACTAATGCTGCTAGTGTTAATAATTGTGTTGCTTTATCTGCCAATGGATCTATTAATTTTCCAAAGTCTGTTATAAAATTAAATTTTCTTGCAATAAAACCATCTAACACATCGGTTATTCCTGAAAGTGTTAAAAACACGAATGTTAAAATATAGTTGTCTATACTCAAAAAGTAAAGTATAAATGGTATGAGAACAAATCTTAACATTGTTAATATATTTGGAATATTTTTTTTCATATAAATACTACCTTTCAATATTATTTTACTTCAAATTTTAAGTTATCGTTTGAAACAGTAACTTTAATTGTTTGACCGTTTAAAACTTCACTTTTTAATATCATATCTGAAATTTCATCTTCAACATAACGTTGAATTGCTCTACGTAGAGGTCTTGCTCCAAATTTTAAGTCTGTACCTTTAGATATAATAAATTCTTTTGCTTTTTTGTTAATATCTAACGAAATATTTTTATCTGATAAAGCTTTTCGTGTATCATCAAGCATCAAATCTGTAATTTGTAATAATTGTTCTTGATTTAAGCTATCAAAGACTATTATTTCATCAACTCTGTTTAAAAATTCAGGTCTGAAAGTTTCACTTAAACTTGATTTTATTTTTTCTTTATTTATAGTAGATGTGTTTCCAAAACCTAATGCATTTGTATTCATGTTTGAACCAGAGTTAGATGTCATAATAATAATTGTGTTTTCAAAGCTAACTGTATTTCCTTGTGAATCTGTAAGTTTTCCATCATCTAATACTTGTAATAAAATATTGAAAACATCGCTATGAGCTTTTTCAATTTCATCTAGTAAAATTATAGAATATGGATGTCTTTTTACTTTTTCTGTTAATTGACCTGCATCATCATATCCTACATATCCTGGAGGCGAACCTATTAATTTAGAAGTTGAATGACTTTCCATATATTCAGACATATCTATTCTTATAATAGAATCTTCATCTCCAAACATTTCATATGCAAGTGTTTTTGCAAGTTGAGTTTTTCCAACTCCTGTAGGTCCTACAAATATAAATGATGGTGGCCTTTTGGTACTTTTTAATCCGGCTCTATTTCTACGAATAGCACGAGAAACAGCTTCTACAGCATCATTTTGACCAATTATTTTATTATGAAGATTTTCTTCTAAGTTTAAAAGTTTTTCTGTTTCAGCTTCTGTAATTTTCGTAACAGGAATTTTAGTCCAGTTTTCAATTACTTCTGCAATATCTTGAACTGTTAATTCTTTAAGCTCCATTTTAGCTTTTAATTTATCTATATCTTCTCTTAAAGAACATTCTTTAGACTTAAGCATAGCAGCTTTTTCAAAATCTTCTTCCTCATTTGAAGAAGTTTCTTCTTTTTCTTCTTCAACAGATTTTAGTTCATTTTCTAAAATTGTTAATTTGTATAAATCTTTATTGTTTAAGTTTATTCTTGAACAAGCTTCATCTAAAATATCTATTGCTTTATCTGGTAAAAATCTATCGTGAATATATTTTTCAGATAAGATAACAGTTTGCTTTAATACATCATTTGAAATTTTTACACTATGATAAGTTTCATAATATTTTTTTATACCCTCTAATATTTTTGTTGTATCATCAATATTTGGCTCTTCAACTAAAACTGGTTGGAATCTACGTTCTAGAGCAGAGTCTTTTTCAATATATTTTCTATATTCTTTTAAAGTTGTAGTTCCAATTAATTGAATATCTCCATTGGAAAGAGATGGTTTTAAAATATTTGCTGCATTCATAGTGTGTTCTGTGTCACCAGCACCTATAATGTTGTGGACTTCATCTATAACTAGAATAATGTTTCCACACTTTTTACACTCATCAATTAAAGATTTCATTCTTGCTTCGAATTGACCTCTAAATTGAGTACCTGCAACCATTGCAGTCATATCTAATAAATAAACTTCTTTATCTAATAGTTTTGGTGGGACTTTGCCAGAGGCTATTCTTATAGCTAAACCTTGAGCAATAGCAGTTTTACCAACACCTGGTTCACCAATTAAACATGGATTATTTTTAGAACGTCTATTAAGAATTTGAGTAATTCTCTGAATTTCCGTATCTCTACCAATAACTAAATCTAATTCATTATTTTTAGCTTTAGTAGTTAAATTTGTACCATAAGTATCTAAAAATTTATGTTTTTTATTTTTAGATTTTTTCTCTTTATTTTTTTGTTTGTTTTTTGAATGATTATTTATATGCTCAGCTGAAGAATCAGTTTCATCGTTTTTAGGTTTAACAAAACCTGCAAAAATTGAACCTAGTGGGAATCCACCTTCCATAGAATCTTCAATATCCTCTGTTTCCATAGAGTCTAAGTCTAAATTACCAAGTGGCTCTATATTTAAGTGTTTAGATAAATCTTTAAATATATTTTCAAATTGACCTGAAAAATCTTGAAGATTTACAATATCTTTTCCCAAAATATCATTCTGTTTTGCAAGAACCTCTAAAGCATCTATGCCTTCAGATTTAGCACAATCATAACATAAACCTTTAATAGAATCTTTGCTATCTTTATTATTAGTATCATTTATAAAAATGATAGCTGTATTTTTCTTACATTTTGAACATAACATAAATTAAATTGCTCCTTAAATTTGTTTTATTTTAACATACTATAATATATTACATTTTGCTTAAATAGTCAAATTTCTGTTGTAATATTTTTATATTTTGCACTTTCTTTTTTATTACTAATATTTAAAATAAAAAAATTGATATTTGCTAGATATAAGTAAAACTTATAATTGTAATAAGAATAAACAATTTTACAATTATATTACAAAATGTTAACATAATATATGAAAAGACAAGATAAAGAAATAGTCTTTATATGACATAACAAAAACGTAATATTTTAAAATGAAAGGTGGAATAAAAAATGAAAAAAAGTATTAGAAATGAATTAATGGAAAGTTTAGGAATAAGAAAAGAGGAGGCTGAAAAATTAATTGCTACATATTCAAGAGAGCACAATGGAAAAATTGATGTTGAAAGAATTAAAGAAGATGTGAACAAAATAACTAACTCTATGATACACGAATTGGGATGGATATATAATAGTTATGATATTAGACATGAAATATTAGAGTGTGGAAAAGATAGACAAGCAGAAGCAATAACTTCATTATTAGAAGATGATGATGAGAAGAAATTAGCATTATCATATTTACCAAATTGGTATTATTTAAATGTAGATAGATGGGCATCAACTTTTTATCATGCAACTCAAAAGAATTTGTTAGATACTTTAGATGGAGGAATAGAAGAATATAGAAAATTGGTAGATGAATTACCATATGAGAATATTAATAGAGTAGCAAGAACTTTTAATATGGAAAGCAAAATGGTAGAGTTTTTAGCTAAGAACGGACAACAAGAAGATTTTCAAAAATTTATGACAGATATTGAACCAGTAAGGGATTATGATGAGGAATTAATGGATAAATATGTTATAAATTATTCTGGAAAAACAATAACAAAAAGTTGTCCACAACAAATAAGTGATAAATTATTGAAAAAGGTACAAGAGAAAGTAAAAAAAGACGATAAAGTTGTATTTGATAGAGAAAATATTATGAGAGGATTATCTGCAATTTATAATAATAAAAAACTATCAAAAGATGAAAAAGATGAATTACAAGATTTATTTATGACAAAATCATTAGAGAAAAATGTAAATAATGAATTTACAAGATTAGTAAAAAAAGAAGACTACTCAAATTTCAATATTTTAAAACAATATTTGAATATGAAACCAGATATATCATGGGAAGAAAAAGAAAAATTTATAAATAATCAAATTTTACTTAAAAAGAAGAAAGAAATGAAAAAGGTTTATAATGAATTTTTAGAAAATATAGAAAACAAATCTAAAACAGAAGAAATAACTCCAGAGGTTTTTATAGATGAATTAGTAAAGTCACCATTATCAAAAAATGGAAGAAATGAATTGATGATAATGCAAGACGAAAAAACTAAAAAAGAAGAATTAGTAGTATCAACTAAAAATCCTATTATTTGGGGAGAAGAATTAAATATTAAAGTTGATGGAACAAAATTAAAGGAATTAATTAATTCAATTAATAATGAATCTTTGAGTAAAGCAAATAAAAAATTAGAAGAATGTGCTAATGCAGGAATTGGAGAAATATCTACTTTTAATAATTGGAAGACCGTTAATAGATTTAGTGAAAGTTCAGAAAATATATTAGGAGCTATAAATGAAGAAGAAAATTCACCATATTTAACTGGAGGCAAGTTATCAAGTAGTGGTGGTTTAACAGATTTAAAAGTGAAATGTCCATATAAGGTAATTTCTAAAGATAGAATTTTTTTAGATGAGGAAATTGCTGAAATGACGCCTGAGCAAATTAAAAAATTTAATAATAAAGCTGAACCAGTACACGTTGAAGAACACCGTTACAGATTTGGGAGAATAGATGGATATTATACTAGACATGTATATGATTTTAATATAAATGGAGAACAATATCATATAAAAGGTGCGGATTGGACTAATGGAGGAAGTTATACAGTTGTTTGGAAAGGAGAAGAGCAAAACTACCCAGAAAAAGCAATGGGATTATCAAGTTCACGTTCAGAGTGGGCAAGAAACCAAAGGGGTGTAAGTTTTGGTGCTGTTATAAAATTTATAAGTGAGAATCCAATGAGATTTT
>CAJKKA010000011.1 GCA_905200315.1 uncultured Clostridium sp. | reverse complement strand
CATTTATAAATTTTAGAAAAGAAAAAGCATCCCGGGCTGGTGTAAATGGATGGGGTTATTTTTAAAATTATTATTACTATTAAATGTACTATCAAGCAAAGAATATTCGCCTGTAATATATGCCATTTGAGCAATTATATTACATTCAAGAGGATAAAAATTTGGACTTATTGTATCAAAGGTTATTCCATAATATTTAACAGTATCATTTTCAAAATGAAGAGCTTTAGCTGTTGTATATTGAGTTGCGGCTTCGTTTATGCCAAGTCCATATACTTTTACTCCAGCCATATCACATAAGCCAAGTCTAATAAGTTTTCCTCTGGATGTTTTTCTTTCTTGTAGATAATGAATGCATTCATGTAATGCATATTTATAAATATCATTTAAATCTATTTTTTCATTGTAATAAATTGAAGTGTTTTTATAAAAGTAATTAGCTTCAGATAGTCCATTTGGAACTTTCGCAGTATACATATTTAAACGAGCTAGCCTTTTAAATAGTTCGTCTGTTTTAAAGTCATGTTCTGGAAAAGCTTTTACTAATAATTCTGCTATTGTTTTTGCAATAGAATTTACTTTTAATGTATCTAACTTTGTTTTTACTTCAATACCTTCTTTTTTTAAATCTGATTCAATGCTCATTAAATTTCTCCTTAGTATCTAATCAACACTATTATACTACAAAATTATACAAAAAATGTTACATCTTCTTTAAATAAATATTACAAAAATATTACAGGAATTTAAAGCTTAATGTTTTGTAATTTGATATTATAATATATAAAAAACTAGAAAAACATTGACTTTCTAAGAAAAATACACTATTGTATAAGTAATTCTAGTATAATAAAAATTATTAATAAGGGGGAGAAAAAATGAGTATATTTGAAAATATAGACTTTAACAATTTACCAGAAGATTATAATGAAATTTGTGTAAGAGAAGAAATTATTGCACCATTGTTAAAGCTTTTAGGATATTCTTCCTCAGATAAATCGAAGTGCATTGTAAGAGAGCCACATTTAAAGCAACCATTTACACAAATGGGAACTAAAAACTTTAAGATAAGTATAATTCCAGATTATCTTATTAAAGTTAATGGCAAGAACTTTTTTATTATAGAGGCAAAATCACCACGAGAAAGTATTTTAAATAGAAAATATATTCAACAGGCTTATAGTTATGCAATTAATATGGAAGTAAAAGCTAAATATTTTGTATTGTGTAATGGTAAGGAAATGAGTATATATGATGTAAATAACGAAGAACCAGTATTATATTTTAAATTAGGAGAAGCAAGTAAAGAGAATTGGGAAAAAGTATATGAACTTTTAAGTCCAGAAGCATTTACAAATCCGCACATATTTAATTATAAAAAAGACTATGGTATATGGTGTGCAAAACAAGGAATGTTTCAAAATTTACAATATTTTTATAATTGCTATATTAGCGATGTAGGCAGATTAGGTGATGATAAATTTACTTTTTTAGCTACAATAAAAAAAGAAGAAGAATTATTGGCAAGTTTTGACTTTGATATTTCTCTTTTTGAAGATTTTATGAATCAAGTACCAAATCACCTAAAAGATAAAGTAAGAAATTCTGTAAGAAATAGTCCATTTAAGTATGAAGCAAATAACGAAGAAGAATCTTTTCCATTGAATTTTTCAGCATATTTATCAAAAGAGACAATAAAAAATGAAAACGAAATATATTTACCACTTATAGTTAAAGAATTTTTAAAGTAAAAATCTCTTTATACGTAATAATAAAATGAGTGAATATTAAGTTAAGCAAGGCTATGCTATAAAAGAAATGTTATTAAAAAAACAAAGGAATGCTATTCGAAAATGAGAATTATATTGTTATTTGCTCATGAACAAGCATTATAATTTTATATAAACATACTGATGTGTGTGGGGAATGCCAGAAAAAGTAAATAATTTTATATAGAATGACTTAAATATATTAAAATGTGATTCTGCAACATTTTAAACATAAATAATAAAAAGTATTACAAAGAATGTAGCTAAATATAAAGTAATATAGGAGCTAAGAATAAGATAATTGATGTAATAGATTTAGAGTTGAAAAATCTTCAATTCAGTAGAAATTATGATACAAATAGATATTTAAGAGGAAAAACTTTATACAATAGAGAAAAAGTTGAAGTAGAAAAGGTTGAAAAACTTGATGACAAAAATTATTTTGTAGAAGCAAATGTTGATGGGAATTTTGATACATATGAAACAACTTTAAATATTGCAAATAATCTTATAAAAAACAGTACTTGTACTTGTGAAGATTATTATAAAGGAAATTTGTGTAAACATATAATAGCAACTTCTAGGAAGTAGTAAAACCTCATTATGCAAGTACAATTGAAGGAAGAAGAAAATTATTAGATCAAAAAAGAGAAGAAGCAAAGAAAAGACAAGAAGAAATGCAAAGAAAGCAAGAAGCGGAAAGAAAAAGAAGAGAGTATGAAATAAAATATTATACAGGATTACAAACAATACAACAATTTAAAGAAAGTTCGAAAGAAAAAATAAAAGAAAATATAAATTTGGAGGAATTTTAGCAGATGATATGGGGCTTGGAAAAACATTACAAGTTATATCTGTATTAAATTCAGCAGCAGAATTATGGTCAATATTTGACTTTATAATGCCGGGATATTTATATAATTACAATAAATTTAAGAAAAAATTTGAAGAACCTATATTAAAACAAGAAGATAAAGAGGCTCTAGTAAAATTGAAAAGATTAATTAGTCCTTTTGTATTAAGAAGAGTAAAAAAAAGATGTTTTAACAGAATTACCAGAGAAAAATATAACTGTACTTAAGAATGAAATGGAAAAAGAACAAGAGAAAATTTATTTATCATATTTAGCACAAACCAAAAAAGAAATAAAAGAGGAATTAAATGAGAATAGTTTTGAAAAAAGCAAATTCAAAATATTAATGTTACTTACAAGATTAAGACAAATATGTTGTCACCCAAGTTTATTTATAGAAAATTATAAAGGAGAAAGTGGAAAGTTAAAGCAGTGCTTAAATCTAGTAACAGAGGCTATAGAATCTGGACATAAAATATTAATATTTTCAAGTTATACATCTATGTTTGAAATAATAGAAAAAGAATTTAATAAATTAGGAATTAAATATTATAAATTAGTGGGAAACACGCCTGTAAACAAAAGAGTAAAAATGGTAGATGAATTTAATAATGATTCTTCAATAAAAGTGTTTTTAATTTCACTAAAAGCAGGAGGAACGGGATTAAATCTTACATCGGCAGATATTGTAATACACTATGATCCATGGTGGAATATATCTGCAGAAAATCAAGCAACAGATAGAGCATATAGAATTGGACAAAAAAACAGTGTACAAGTATATAAATTAATTACAAGCAATTCAATAGAAGAAAAAATAAATAAAATGCAAGAACGAAAAGAAAAATTATCGAAAGACATATTATCAACCGAAGAAACTTTTATAAATAAAATGTCAAAAGAGGAAATTTTAGATTTATTTGAATGATTTTGGGCGATTTTTGGATGGGGTCAAAAATCATCCAAAATCATTTTTTTTTATAAAAATTTATGATATATTAGGTAAAAAATGATGAAAAAAGGAAAAAAAGTATGAAAAATAGTTTTTTTAATAGAACATTAAAAGGTACAAAATTTTATATAGTTTTAACACTAATATTAAGTGCAGTGTATTCGAGATTATTGGTATACATACCTATGTTTATACAATATGCACTTGATGGTGTAATAATGGAAAATGAAAGTGTAATTCCAAGGCTAATAAGGAACTTATTTTATTCAAATGATAAAATATCAAAAATAATAGTTCTTGTTTTAGTATTGATAATGCTAAATATACTAGTTTTTATTGTAAATTATTTGAAGAGTAAGATTAATACAAAATTTAATTTGATAATAAATAGAAATGTTAAAGAATCAGTTTTAGAGCATATTCCAAAAATAAATTATATGCAATTTAGCAATATAGATAAGTCAAATGTAATTCAAAGAGTTAATAATGATGCTACTATATATTCTGAATTTTTTAATTCTCAAATAAATTTATTTTTTGATACAATTTTTATTATTATATTTGCAGTAGCACAAACTTTACAATTAAATAGTACGGTTGGATTATTTATAGCTATAATTTGTGGATTGATAGTAGCATTATCTATATGGTATTTTAGAGCATCAAAACCATTAGTAGAAGATATTGTAGAAAGTAATAGAGAAGTAATAAACAAAACTACTATAGAAATAGAAGAATCTAAAATGTTAAAAATATTTAACAGAAGAGATAAAGAAATGGAAGACTTCTCAAAAATGAATAGTGAATATAAGAAAAAAGAAATAAAACTCGCAAAAATGAAAGTACTATATGGAATAGGTACACATACATTAAGAAATTTCAAAGAACCATTTATATTATTATGGGGTGGTATATTAGCTGTAAAAGGAGAAATGACACTTGCTACTATATCAATTTTACTAACATATTCAACAAAAATATTAGAATATGTATATAAATCAGTAGATAAACTAAAAGCAATAAATGAATTTATTGTAGCATATAAAAAGTTATCAAGTTTAATGAGCCTAGATGAAGATATAGAAGAAAATCCATATGTGGAATTAGATGGAGATATTGTTCTTGAAAATGTAAGTATAAAACTAAATGATAACACTATATTAGAAAATTTGAATTTTACAATTAATAAAAATGAAAATGTAGCAATTATAGGAGATAATGGTTCAGGAAAAACAGTTATTTCAAAAACTTTAATTGGCTTTTATGATTATACAGGAAATATATATATTGGAAAGCACAATATAAAAGATGTAAGTAAAAAGAGTTTAAGAGATTATATTGGAGTAGTTCTTCAAGATACATATTTATTTACAGACACAATAAAAGACAATATAAATATTACGAATCGTCTTATAAAAAATGAAGAGATAATAGAGGCTTGTAAATTAGCAGATATATATGAAGATATAAAAGGGTTTGACGAAAAAATAGATTATATGATAGGAAAAGGTGGAAATAACATTTCAGGTGGACAAAAACAAAGAATTGCGATAGCAAGAACTTTAATAAAACAAAATAAATTTATAGTTTTTGATGATTCACTATCAAAACTTGATACAAGAACAAAAATAAATATATTAAACAATATTATAAAAATGAAAATAGGAGCAATAATAATTTCACATGATGCAGAAGCAGTAAAAAGATGTGATAAAGTATTATTCATAAATAATAAAACCATTGAAGTTGGAAAACATGAAAATTTGATAAACTCAAATAAATTATATAAAGAAATTATAGAAATTAGTAAAAATAAAATAATAGAAGATGAGGAAAATTAAGTAATGTTAAAAGAAATTATAAATAATTACAAAAAACAATCAATTAAAGTAGCACTTCGGTTGGTTTATAACAAGCATAATGGTAGTAATTTTTATTGCATTTATGATTGTTATGGTAGAATATGCAATACCAAGTAAAGACGTTAAATTAATAATAGTATTAGGTATAAGCTATTTTGGAGTTAATATTTTGCGTTCTATTGTTACATTTTTTGAAGACTTTAATGATGAGGGATTTCAAAAAGAATTAGAAGCGGATTACAGAGAGAAAATTTATTTAAAGTTACAAAAAACAACGCAAAGTGAAATAGACAAAATAAGAGTTGGTGAAATATTAGAAAATATAATAAATGATACAAAAGAATTTGCAAGATGGTATAATGCAGGAATTTGTAGGTCTTATTTTGGAGGAATAGTAAGATTAGTTGGAACATTGCTTGTGTTAATGTATTTAAATATACCAATAGTTACAATAACATTCTTGATATATATATTTGGATTTTTGGTAACACATATATTTAATAAAAAATCAATTGAATACACAAAGTTAAAAAGAGAAGCAAATGCTAAAATATTAAACTGGTCAAATGAACAAGTACAAGGATATTCTACAATAAAATCATTAGAGATTGAACACGAAAGAATTTTGCAAGTAAAAGGGTTAATTTCACAATATGAAAAGTCTGTAAATAAATTAGAAAAAAATATTAGAATATATACTTGTTTATATGATTTTATAGTTTCATTCGTTGGAGTATTAAATATATTAATTGGCTCAGTAGGAGTTGAACAAGGAATCATAACATATGGAGCTATGATAATTCTTGCAAGATATATATCTTCACCAGAGACATATGCAAAATGGGTAATAGAAGGATTTCAAATAAGAAATATTGGAAAGATATCATATGAAAGAATAAATAATATCTTGCAAAAAGAAGAGGAAGAAATAAATATAGGAATACAATTAGAAAAAGTAAATAGCATTCAATTTGAAAGTATTAGTTTTTCATATGATAATGAGAAAAATGTTTTAAACGATATATCTTTTAATGTAAATAAAAATGAAAGTGTTGCCTTAATAGGAAGAACAGGTAGTGGAAAGACAAGTTTAGTAAATTTAATTTGTAGATTTTATGACTTAAAAGAGGGAACTATTAAAATAAACGGAAAAGACTATAAAGAATATAGTATAAAAAGTTTAAGAGATAAAATTGGATATATTATGCAAAAAGTCGTAATATTTGATGGAACAATTTTAGAAAATATAAATTATGCTAATAAAAATATTTCAAAAGATGAAATAGTTGAAATATGCAAGAAGTTAAATTTACATGATAAAATAATGTCGTTAAAAGATGGATACGAAACAAAGATTTCTAGTGATACAGATATTTTTTCAGCAGGAGAAAAACAACTTCTAAATTTTACAAGAGTAATGGTCGAAAACCCAGAAATTATAATACTAGATGAAGTAACAGCATCTCTTTCATACAAATCTGAAATGATGGTAAGAAAAGCAATAGAGGAGATAACAAAAGGAAAAATAAGCTTTATTATAGCACATAGACTATCAACCATAAAAAAATGCGACAAAATATTACTTATGAAAGACGGTAAAATAATAGAAGAAGGAAATCATAATGAATTGATAAATAAACATGGAGAATACTATCAATTAATTAATATTTAAGTTAAAGAACAATGATTTTTGACAATATATGAAATAATATTGAGTGATACAAAAAATAAGAAGGTAGGACGTATGGAATTTATAGAAAAAATAACAAGGATACATACAATATATCCAGACTTAAAGATAAAGATTTTAAGTTTTTCAAGAAAGAATAATATGACAGAGGAAAAAAATGGCTAGATATAAATATGCCATTTATAAATATTGAAAATAGAATATTTTTAGCCGAAGAAGAGAACAAATATCATAAATCAAATATTAACAAAATAAAAGGCGAATACATAAAGTCAGATATTACTGATGGGGAAATAGCTATTTTAATAGATGATGATGTAAGAATTCTTAGTGAAACTCAAAAAATTTTAAAAGAGAAGGTAATTCCTATTCATGTTACATCTGTACTTATATGATTCGAAGAAAAAATAAAAAAGGCAGACTTAGAAAGTCTGCCTTTTGAAAGGTGTTTAAGATGAAAATTAAAGATTTCTTAACTGTTCTAATTTTTCATCAGCTAATGACAGTTTTTCATCCAAATCAGAATTGTGTTCAATTACTTCGAAGTGTCTTTCAAAGTGATCATGAATAACTCCATCAGGTGTCATACTAAATTTCATGTGATTAGGATTTAAAGACTTATTGCCAAGTCTTGCTCTTGTTCCATCTGGAAGAATAAATGTAGCCTTATTAGACGTACAGAAAATATCATCAATAGGTGTACTCAAAAAGAGTTCTTTTAAATAAGAAACATACTGTAAATCATAAGCACCTTGATTAACAGGGTTCATCGTATTAGCATATACACTCATTCCAGTTGTATTTCTTGCATATGCAAGAAAAGTAAGCAAAGAATCCAAAGTTGGAAACTCTGTTTCTGTCACAAGAACCTCAAGTGCTAATTTAGTTTTCCATTTAGACTGAATAATTGCATAGATTCACTGCCTCTATATGAGATTTTGAACTCATCAACAATTCCATCTAACTGTCTAAGAACTTCAACTTTTTTTCCGTTTGTAAACATTTTTACGGTAAGCCCTGCATTTTTTGCAATACGAGCAAAGTCAACAATATCTGGATGC
This sequence comes from uncultured Clostridium sp., assembly GCA_905200315.1. Next base: position 19,229 of record CAJKKA010000011.1, on the reverse strand, counting down.
ATAGTAGGTTCGCCACCGTGCAAAAAGAAATTGCAAAGACCATGTTCTTTTGCAAAGTTAACACTGGAAATAAAGTTTTCTTTGCTCATAAAACCGCCAGTATGAACTTTACGTTCAATGCAAAATTCACAGTTACTATTACATTGTTTTGTTAGCAAACAGAAGAACTACTGTAAGTCATGTAGTTCCCGAGGATGTTTTCTTATAATAATTGTATTGCACATGACAAACAACACCTTTCATTAATTAAGTGTTATAGTAAACTTTTGATATTATATCACAGGGATTTTAAGAAGGCAAATTATGTTGACAATACACAAAGAATATTTTATAATATAAAAAATTTTTATCCTTAAGGAGGAAAGAATGAAAATAGTAACTTTAAACCCAAATAAACTAACTATGAATGATATAGACAGAGAACAACATAGAGTAAAAGTATTATTATTTAATTCTAAAGATGAAGTTTTGCTATGCAAAATATATGGAGTTTATAATTTTATAGGTGGACATATAGAGGAAAATGAAACAATATTAGAAACTTAGACCCTGAAGAAAAGAAAAAAGATTTTAGACTTGAATATGTACCATATAAAGAACTAAAAGACACACTTGAAGAAAATAGAGAAAATGCTAAAGCAGAAAAGAGAGAATTTATAATAGATGAGATGTTAGCGGTACTAAAAGTCTATGAAAAAGAAGTAGATAGAAATAATAGACAAGAGGAAACAAGGTAATGTTAGATAGAAGAAAATATATAAATAATACTTATTTAAGAGATATTAGCAAATATAAACATTGTGTTTTTGAAGATAAGGAAAACGATTGCTATATTTCAGTAAAAAATATTTTAGAGTTAAAAGAACCTTTTTATACTAGTAACGGTATTTGTTTAATAGACAAGAATTATTATATTGTGGAGATAGTACCATTACATGAGAATTATTGTATAAGAATATTTGTGGATAATAAAAGAAATGTAATATTATATTATTTTGATATAACGTTTCAAAATGGTTTTGATAATTTGAAAAATTCTATATATTACGATGATTTGTATTTAGATGTAATAAAACAAGAAAAAAATATAAAAGTATTAGATGAAAATGAATTAATAGAAGCATTAGAAAATGGAAAAATAAATAAAAATGAGTATGAATTAGCAATTATAAAAAAAGATGAACTTATAAAAAGTTTAAAAGATAATAGTAATAAATATTTGAATATAGATTATTCAAAATACTTATAAAGTGATTTTGGGGACGGGGGCAAAAATCAATAATATAAATTAACTAATATATGATATAAGAAAAAAGATGGGGAAATAATAAATTGCGAGACAATAAGTTAAATAAATTGCTACGACAAGAAAATATTATGACACATCTTTTTTTATACACCAGACACGAACAAATGTTTGACAAATAAATGCTAATAATATATAATGGTGAAAAAATAAGGATGTGGTATTATGCAAGAAAATAAATTAGCAATATTTGAAGAAAAACAAATAAGAAGAGAATGGTATCAGGAGTATTGGTATTTTTCAGTAGAAGATGTTGTACAAATTTTGACAGATTCAGTAGATGTCAAACAGTACATAAAGAAATTAAAAATTCGAGATGAAGAGTTAAATAATAACTGGGGTACAATTTGTACCCTGGTTAAAATGAAAGCTAAGGATGGAAAAATAAGAAAGATAAGAACGGCAAATACCAAAGGAATATTAAGAATTATACAATCTATACCATCCCCTAAAGCAGAACCATTTAAATTATGGCTAGCACAAGTTGGAAGTGAAAGATTAGATGAAATTGTTAATCCTGAACTAGCTATTAATAGGGCAAAAGAAACATATATAAGAAAGGAATATAATGATACTTGGATTGCACAAAGCTAAAAAATAATTAAAAACATAAAAGCTCTTTTAAGCGAATACAATTAAACAAAAGTATTTGCTTAAGGGGGCGTTTTTTAATGCATAAGATTTCCATAGAAGAACGTGCAGTAAAGCTTGCACATTATATAATAGATTCAAAAGAAACAGTAAGAGGAACGGCAAAGGCTTTTGGAATTTCTAAGAGTACAGTGCATAAAGATGTGAGTGAAAGATTACTAAAAATTAACCCTGCTTTAGCTGCAGAAGTAAGAGTTATTTTAGATGAAAACAAAGCAGAAAGACACATTCGTGGTGGAATAGCTACAAAAAATAAATATATAAAAGAGCATAATGCTTCATAAAAATACACAATTCGGCAAATAGCCTCATATAATAAAGTAGCCTACTATTTATTATATGAGGTGATTTTTATGAAAAAAATAAAAAAAGGAGATATAGTAGCAAGAAAATCGCATGGTAAGTAGATATTATTTTTTATTAATGTCTTTTTAGAATTTTTGTGTTATAATTCCAATGTATATAAAAAATCAAAGTACAAAAGACATAAATATAGCAAAAAATTTAGTAATATTTTATAAGGAAATAGATATGAATAAAGAAGAAATAATAAAATATTGTTTAACATTGGATAATACATATAAAGATTGTCCATTCCCAGATGATTTTGAAACAGTAACAATGAAACATTGTAAAAGTAAAAAGTGGTTTGCTTTAATTATGAAAGTTAATAATGAGCTATATCTTAACGTGAAAACAGATCCAAATTATTCTGACATATTAAGAAATACTTATGATTATATAATACCTGCTTATCACATGAATAAGGAACATTGGAATACAATTATTATAGATGAAAAGGTGGACGAGGATTTAGTAAAAGAATTGATAGAACAAAGTTATCAATTGACAAAGTAAAGATAAATGCAAATAGTAATTTGTAGAGGAGGAATATGTATGCAATTAATAATATATCCGTTTATTGTTTGTGTGGGAATTTTTTTGATACAACTTTTTTTCATAATAAGAAAAAACAAAATAGTATATAATGATATTCAAAAAAAAGATAAAAAACATTGGAAATTAGTTATAAAAATATTAGTAGCATTGATAATATCAATAATTGTAGGAGTTTTATCCTTTTACATATTAGGCATATATGTTTTAATAGGCTTAAATGCAGGACGCTAAAAGATTTATACAAATTACAATTTTTAGAGCAGATAGTTATTTGATAATTATCTGCTTTTGTGATATAAAGAAAAAACATTTTAATATATAATTAAAGAAAAGAATTTATTATTATTGGAAGAGGGAGAAAATGGAGAAAGTAAAGAATGAAAAAATAAATATATAAAAGAGCATAATGCTTCATAAAAATACACAATTCGACAAATAGCCTCATATAATAAAGTAGCCTACTATTTATTATATGAGGTGATTTTTATGAAAAAAATAAAAAAAGGAGATATAGTAGCAAGAAAATCGCATGGTAAGGACATATTATTTTTTGTTGAAGATATATTAGAGTCTGATAATAATAATTTTGCAATACTTAGTGGAGTAACTATTAGAATACTAGCAGATGCACCTTTAAACGATTTAGAAATAGCTCCTAAAAAAATGGTTGAACATGAAAGGTTAAAGTTAGATAATAAATTAGAAAGAAGAATTGAAAAATATTCAAGAAAGAAATCTTCCAAAAGATTTCGAAGTAAAAAATTGGTTTACACTGGTAAAATTCTTCATTTAGATGGAGATAGAAAATATACAGATAAATCCTACAAATATTATAGAAAAATGGGCTTAGATGCTGTTGTTAAGTATATACCTGAAAACAAACAACCTGTATTTATAAAACAATTACTAGAAAAATATAAGCCAGATATATTGGTTATAACACGGGCACGATGGAATGATTAGAAATGAAAGAGGTTATAACGATATATATAATTATAGAAATTCTAGATATTTTATAGAAACAATAAAGAAAGCACGAAAGTGGGAGAGAGATAGAAAACTTGTAATATTTGCTGGAGCATGTCAAAGTTATTTTGAAGCTTTAATTTCAGCAGGTGCAAATTTTGCTTCATCTCCTGCACGAATATTAATAGACTTTGCAGACCCATTAATTGTTGCAGAAAACGTTGCTACAACAGATAGTCATAGATACCTTACAATAGATGATTTTGCATATGAGTTAAGAGATGGAAGAAAGGGAATAGATGGCATTCGGAGCAAATGGAAAAAGGCAAATTATACTTGTATAACAATTATATTACAAAATTGTAATATAACTGTAATACAACAGAACAAAATGGACGAAAGCGTTGAAATAAGTAGGACTTGCGGATTATACAACAAAGCTTTAATTTTGACTTTTTTCGCACTGAGTGATATAATTTGCTCATCAAAACAAAGAGGGTGATTCAATGATTTGTAGCGACGATATTGCAAATTTAAAGACTGATATAGGTCACAAAATTGGACAAAAGATAATAGTAAAAGGTACACTTGGAAGAAATAAAACATATGAAAAGGAAGCTACAATAGAGAATGCATATCCAAATATTTTCGTTGTAAAATATGAGGAAAACGAAAGAAATGTAACATACAGTTATACAGATGTATTAACTAGAAATGTTGAAGTTCAAGTTTTTGATGGTGAAGAATATAGTCCACTAATTCCACCAGTTCAAGAAGAATTAAAAATAAATTTATAAACAAAAGATAATAAAAATTCCTGATTTCAGGAATTTTTTTTTGCATTTCATAATATATATTACTAAAAAAGTTTTGGGAGGTATAAAATGATAGTAGACACAGAGAAAGAAAATATTTGTGTAAATAAAATAGTGCAAGAAAAAACAGAAAATGCTGTTATAGAAGGAGATTCAATAGTTCCAGATGTAAAACCAGATGTTATTTCTGTAATAAAAACTTGTGGAAATATATGTATTTATAAAAAAGAAATAATGGATGGAAAAGTAAGAATAGATGGAAGTATAGATACATATGTAATGTATATTACAGAATCAGAAACAGGAATGGTAAGAGGTTTAAATACATCTATAGATTTTACACATACAATAGAAATGGACAGATGTACAAACGATATGAATTTAGAGCTTTGCTGTGATTTAAAAAGTATAGATACAAAGGTTTTAAACGGAAGAAAAATAAATATAAAAGCAAATGTAGAATTTTTAGCTAGAGTATATCAAAACAAAGATGAACAAGTAATAAAAGAAATTGTAGGAGTTACAGGAATACAAAAGCAAAACAAGATTTTACAAATAAATTCTTTGGTAGGAAGAGGAAATACAAAAATAAATTGTAAAGACAATATTGCAATTAATGAAAATGACAATTTAGCAGAAATTTTACAAGCAAATTGTTACGTATTAAATAAAGAATTCAAAACAAGTTACAACAAAATATTAGTAAAAGCAGAATCTGTTGTAAAAATAATGTATTTAACAGAAGAAAACACAATAAATAATGTTGAAGCAAATATTCCTGTAATGGGATTTATAGATATACCAAATGTTTCAGAAGATAATATGTGCGATATTCAATATAATTTAAAAAATATGCTTATAAAACCACAAAGTACAGATGAACACTCAATAGGAGTTGAACTTGAATTTGATGTTGATGGAAGTGCATACACAACAAAAGACATAGAAATTGTAGAAGACCTATACAATCCGAATTATGATATAAAATACACAACAAAAAATTTAGAAACAATATCAGATAAAAACAAATGTAAACAATCTGTGTATTTAGATGAAGCAATTAATATGTTAGACACAGGTTGTGAAAATATTTACAATGTTGAAGCAATACCAACTATAACAAACGTAAATACAATAAACGAAAAGTTAATATATGAGGGAGAGGTAAACGTAAATATTATATTCCAAACAAACAATGTAACAGGTATAGATACAAAGAATGTAATAATACCATTTAATGCAGAAATACCAACAGGAAAAATGAATGATAATTCAAAAGTTAATACAAGTATTGAAGTAAAAAATAAGCAAGAAAATTTAAACAATGGAAATATGGACTTAAAAATGGAACTAGAGCTTTTAGCAGACACATATAAACCAGTTAATTTAGAACTAATAGACTCATTAGAGATGGAAGAATATGAAGACAAATCAAAATATGGAATGAGTATATATTTTGTAAAAAAAGGAGACACACTATGGAAAATAGCAAAAAGATTTAGAACAACTGTAGATGAAATAGTAAGTGCAAATAATATAGAAGATCCAAACAGAATTAATGTAGGAGAACAATTATTTATTCCAAAATATAATTCTAATAAAAGAGAGAAGTTAGCCTAGATGGATGTAATTTATTCAAGAAAAAGAATAAAAATGCCTAAAATGGATGACAAGCACAAAAATCGATTACAAAAGGTAGTAAAAATAGCTATTATATTAATTATAGCTATTTTTACCTGTACATACACAATACAGTCTATTGAGCCAATATTAAATACAATATGTAAATCAGAAGCAAAAGCAATAGCAACCAAAATATCAAATGTAAGAGCTACAGAGGTAATGAGTAATTATAGCTATTCAGATATTGTAAAAATCGCAAGAGATAATGATCAAAATATTAAAAGTGTAGAATTAGACATAATAAAAGTAAATGAAATAGTATCAGATGTTGCTCTAAAAATACAAGAAGATTTAGATGATATAGGTTCACAAGAATTAGGAATAGCAATGGGAACCTTTACAGGAAGTAAATTATTATCTGGAAGAGGACCTAAAATTTATTATAGAATAATTAGTATTGGAGATGTAGAAACAGACTATAGAAGTGAATTTAAACAGGCAGGAATAAATCAAACACAACATAGAGTTTATTTACAAGTGGATTGCAATGTAGCGATACTAACTCCGTTTAATACAATAGAAGAAAAAATAAGCAATCAGGTGGTACTTGCCGAAAATGTAATTGTAGGAAATATACCATCTACTTATTATAATTTTAATGGAATGGAAAATGATGACCAAATTTTAGAAACAATTAATTAAGGTGACCATAATATAAAAAATATAATAAAATAATATTGAAAAATTATGTCAAACGTTGTAGGGGTCGGCGTCCTTAGGGCGACCACTAATATTGAAAAAATTGCGTCAAACGTTGTAGGGGTCGGCGTCCTCGACGACCCATAATATTAAAAAATTGTGTCAAACGTTGTAGCGGCGGTCAGTGACCGCCATATAGAAAAATATGTTTTTATCTTAAAAGGTGATGGGAAATGGCTTATTCTGAAAGGGAATTACTTGCAAGAATTGTGCAATGCGAAGCGGGAGGAGAAGGCGACAATGGTATGAAAGCAGTTGCAACAGTTATTTTGAATAGAACAACCACACCAATAGGTGAATATGCACGAATATCAAATGGTGGAGATATTAGAAGCATAATATTCCAACAAGGTCAATTCGACTGCACAAGAGAAACAATAAGAAATTCATATAATCCACAAAATATATACAATATGAATCCAACAAATATACATTATGAAATAGCGGACTGGGCATTGGCAGGAAACAAAATAGCGCAAGCAGGGGAATGTTTATGGTTCTTAAATCCGTATACAGAAAATTGCCCTGGAATATTTCCATATAATGGATCAGGTAGCTTTTTTACACGAATAAACAATCATTGTTTTTACAAACCAACAGAGTTATATGCAAACACATAAAATATAAAGGAGGTATTAATGGAAACAAATCAACAAGAAAATAGAGAAATTACAAAAGAAACAAGGCAAACAACAGAGCCAGAAGTTTTTACCAATAATATGTATACACCAGCATTCTTACGAAGCCAAATAGGAAAACTAGTAAGAGTAGAATTTTTAATAGGAACAAATAACATAACAGATAGAATAGGAATTTTGGAAGATGTAGGAATAAGCTATATATTACTAAGGTCAATAGAAAGTGGAAACATATTATATTGTGATATATATTCAATAAAATTTGTAGCCATTTCAGAATACTTCAAAGTTCCAGATAAAGATTTTCAAATATAAAAAATTGACAAATTTAACATATTATGTTAATATATAAATGTAAGGGTCAAGACCCATAGTAGAATAATAAAGCATAAAGCCCTCATAATTGAGGCAGAAAGGAAAAAAATATGGCAGAATTAAATACAGTAATGGGAAATGTAATGGCAGCACTTCATACTTTTGGTATCGAATATGATACAAATTGCTATGGATTTGATATCCGGGGAGAGATAGAAGATCCTGAAAAGTCTATTGAGTACAAGGGTTATGGTGATAACTCAAAATTTAAAAAAGAATTTGAAAAATTCTTGAGTAACCCTAAGTATTATGAAGGCATTTATGGAAAACGATGGATGGATGCAGAGAAATATGTAATAATTCAATTAGGAAGGACATACAAGATGTCCGAGGCTGATTATGATAATTATGCAGCAGCGTGCGGTTGTGAAACATTTGAAGAGGCACAATGCTTGTATGGGGATCCGATGTACACACCCCTCCTCATAAATGTAAAGGTGAGGAAAGGAGAAATTGATCACTTCGTAAGAAGGATCGCAAAATATTGCTGGTAGACAAAAATTTTTAAAAGAAACTCGGAGGTAATTATCTCCGAGCGTTTTTTTGTAGTATAGAAAATATATATTAATTATGGAGGATATAATGAATTTAGAAAATAGAAGAATAGCAGAAAGTTTAAAACCAACATTTGAGAATGTTTCAAGAGAATTTATAGTTTATAGTATGAATGAATTATTATTTAGCGATGAGATTCCTAATATATATTTTGATTTTAAAGAAAACGAAGCAATTAAATTTATTGAAAATGTTATGAATGATTTTGCATGTAATAGTGATTTTTTTAAGAAAGAATCCAAGAAAATAATTAAGAATATTAAAAATAAAGAATATAAAGATAATAATCCAGTGATGATAATAAGTAATTATAAAAAATTTTTTGAATTATTAAGACAAATTTATGAAGAAGATATAAATCTTTTTTTTCGAAGAACAGATAGCCGAATTTTTCCTGTATATGAAAAAGATAATTTGTTTAAAGAAATATGGCTAAGAATGACACCAGAAGACTTTAATAATCCAGAAGAATTTTTGGAAAAACAAGCTCTAATGATAAAAGATAAAACTTTTTGTAAATTTGATAATGAAGCAAACTTAGGAAAATTAAATTTTTTAGATAATAATATAATTTGTGCTAAAAATGAAATAGCTAGAACATGGGATGAAAATTTTAGAGAGTTTAAATTTATAATATATAATAAAGAATATTATTATAATGATGAATTATGGAATAGGCCACATTATACATTGCCAGTAATAAGATATGGAATTTATGAAAGCAATGGCAGAAAAATTTGTAGGATAGGTTCAATTCAAAATAAAAATTCAGAATACGATGAGGATAATAAAATAAAGAAAAGAGTAAATAGAGAAAAATATAAAGTAAACAAGGAAGTAAATGAAGCAGAATTGCTGAAAGTAGAACCTAATAGCATATTAGCTATAAGCTTATTTATAAATATATTACATCAAGAAGAAATCACAGATATTGAAATTCCAGGAATGTATGTTTTGGATTATGCATATCACGAAAAGAGAAATAAAATAATATTAGATAAATTTGAAAAAAGATGGAATAATGAAAAAGAAAAAGAAAGATTTCCTGAATTATATAAACAAGATCTTGAATATATGAATAAAAATTATAAAAAACAAAATTTAATTAGTGAGATAAAAACGGAAAGATTTATAAGAATTTTTCAAAGAATATTATACCATTTTTCAAAAGGAAAAATAAATAGTTATCCCGGAGACGTTGATAATTTATTGCATATAAATATACCTGTTGTAAAAAATAAGGACGATATAAATGGAGATATACTTAAAGAATTTTATAGTCTAATAGAAAGTAGAAATAATGAAAATGAAAGATAATAAAAATATGAAAATTATAAGTTTTAGATAAAATATAGTTTGCAATAAAAAGAAATATAATTATAAAGTATAATTGAAAGAAAAAGTTATACTTTAATTTTTACTATTACAAATAAATTTGGAATTAAATTGTATAGTAAAAAAATGAAATCAAATATATATGGGTGCATAAAAATAAATGGAGATACAAAGCAAGAATATGGATATGAAAAAGTCATTCTAGTAAATAATATTATAAATGATAAAAATATTCAAAGAGTAATAGTTGCACATTTATTAGCATACTATTTGTTTGATTATTTAGGTAGTAAAAATCAACGTAATGATGAGTGCTATTATGCAGAATATATGAAACGGAAATTTCAAATCGAAAAAATCGCAAATAGATTCACAATGGATATATTGATGCCTAAAAAATTATTTATAAATCAATATAATGTTGCATTTGAGGCTGCTAAAGAATATGGATATGTATATAGGGATGTTTTTGCGGAAATGTATGTATCTAGATATTTTAAAGTGCCTACATATATTGCTGTAAAGAGAATTATTGAATTATTTAAATAAAAGAAAAAAACTCGGAGGTTATTACCTCTGAGTTTTTTCTTTTTATCTTTTTACTTACAAATCATAAAAAAATAAAATGTTTGCTTGATTTTTATTTTTTTTGTACAGTACAATTGTTTGCATAGAAAGTGACAACAAGCAGATGTGGTTTTGCCACCTGAATTTTACGAAATATCGTAGGAGAGGTGGTGATGTTTATGATTAAAGTGATACTATTTTTGATATTATCCTTAATGTTTTCTTTAACATTAAACGTTGCCTTGACAGCAGTTCTTTATAAGAACTGGGTTGATAAGCAACTACATAAATAAAAATAAACCATTCTGCTTAGCCAAGCTAATGGTTTATTAAATCTTTATATCGGCAAAACCACGTTTGTGGATTTGTCATTTTCTATGATAATTATATACTATTTTTAAATAAAAAGTCAAGAAATTTTGAATTTGTATAAATAAATTTAGTTACAGTCAAGTAAAATTTAATGTTTAAACTTATTTTATCTTTTATAGCTTTTATTTATTTCGTAGAGGAGCACAGTGTGCTCCATGAAGAGAGGAATATTAAGAATATATTATAAAGTTGTAAATAAGAAATAAATGAAAAAGGTATAGAAGATTATAGTTTATATGTTATAATTAAATTGGGTGAAATTATGGTAAAAAGAGAAGAAATTAAAAATATAGTAAAAGAAGTTGCAGATAAAAACAAGCTACAAAGATGTTTTATTCCAATTATAGAGGAATTTTTTATTAGAGGAGCTGATCAATTAAAATGGAATAAGGAAGAATTAGGTGATGCTATTATAAGGTTTGAAAAGGTAGTTAATATTAAATTCGCAGATATGTATGAGAGAAGACATATAATAAAAAAATATAAAGAACAAAGTGCATTTACTAGTTATAGGTTAAAAAAGCAAAAAATATCTGTATTCTTTGATATAGATTATTTAAAAGGCATATTAGAATTTGATAAAGAAAAAATAGAAGAATTTATAAATACTGCTATGCATGAGTTTGGGCATTCTATTCAATGTCAGAAAGAGAAAAATAAAGTGAATAGTGGCTTTAGGGAAGATAGAATAATTAATAAATATGGAATTAATAGAGTTTCTACAAGAGATTGCATGATAAATGAGCTTGCAGAAGTAATTAATGCAACTAGACTAGAAAATGGTAACATTGAAAATGATAAATATTTAGGATATGAAGAAATTCAAACAGCAGGGAAAATTATTTTAAATTCATTTGGAATAAGTGAGTTAGAATTAGCAGATTTGCAATTTCAACCAAAAGCAAGAGAAGAATATGAAAAACTTATTGCGAATAAATTGGATGGTATTCCTTCTGAATTATATAGAAATAGTTTTGGAGAAATTTTAGATGCAATATATAAGTTTTCAACAGATGAAAATCAAAGGGATAATCTTATTTTACAAATTGATTCTTTACAGAATTTATCTAAAGAATTAATTGAAAAGAGATTTAATAATATTATGATAAATTCCGATAATACTTTAAAAAATTTTGCAAGATTATGTATAGGTCAACAAGAAAAAGAGAAAGCATTAAAGAAATTATTTTATCAATTTAATATAAAGGATTCCGAACTAAAAATAAATAGTAATAGAAATCCATATATTATGCTATTTGAATTAGGGTACGAGCTTAAAGAAATAGAAAAATTTCATGAGATAGAGAGTGAAGAAAAAAGAAAAATACAAGATCAAAAAAATAAACAAAATAAAAATCATTATGATAATGAAGAACTAATAGAAAAATTATATCAAAGTTTTTTAAAATATCCTATAAGAAAAGTGCCATTAAAATATAAACCAGGAGTTATATTAAGTAAAAACAATGGAAAGAAGAAAAGAAGAGCTTTAAAACAGGAAAAATTGTTGCCAGAACCTAATATCAATTGTGATAGACATGCAGAGTTTGTAAATAAAATTTCTGATTTAGAAGAATATAAAGAAAATGATATAATAGAACAAGATGATTGGATAATAGAGGTAAAAGAGGAAAGGAATAATAGTAATGAGAGTAGCAGAGAAAATTAAAATTAAAGGTAAAGAATATATGTGTACACAGATTTTCATTTTTAAAGATATGAGATTATATAGAATGCATAATGTATTAGAAAGTGAAGAACTTTTTTTAATAAAAAAAGATAATGATTATGAAATTATAACTGATAAAAAATTTTTAAATGAAATTTATAAATTTCTTGAAGTTAAAGATACAGACATAATTTTTAAGAACTAGATAAAAATATAATTAAATGTAGGAATAAAGAAAAGTATTTTTTTATGTGTGATAATAAAAATAAAAATCAAAAAACAAAAAACCTCGGAATAAAATTTCCGAGGTTTGATATTTTTTATCTCTTTGAGAATTGTGGTGCTTTTCTTGCTTTTTTAAGACCGTATTTTTTTCTTTCTTTCATACGAGGATCTCTTGTTAAGTATCCATTAGCTTTTAAAGTTGGTCTGTATTCAGCATTTGCTTCTAATAAAGCTCTAGCAATTCCATGTCTTATAGCTCCAGCTTGACCTGTGAATCCTCCACCTTGAACTTTACAAATTACATCATATTTTTCTAATGTATTTGTAGCTGTTAATGGTTGTTTTACTATAACTTTTAAAGTTTCAATTCCGAAATATTCATCCATACTTCTTCCGTTGATTGTAATATTTCCTTTACCTTCTACTAGTCTTACTCTAGCAATTGCATTTTTTCTTCTACCTGTTCCGTAGAACATTATTTTATCTGCCATTTATAACTTCCTCCTTAAAATTCCCATTTTTCTGGTTTTTGAGCGATATTTTCATGTTCGCTACCTGCATAAATTCTTACTTTTTTAAGCATTTGTCTTCCTAATGAATTATGAGGAAGCATTCCTTTTACAGCAAGCATCATAGCTTTTTCTGGATTTTTATCCATCATAACTCTTGCAGGTGTTTCTTTCATTCCACCAATGTATCCAGAGTGATGTCTATAAATTTTTTGATCTAATTTTTTTCCTGTTAAAATAACATCTTTACAGTTTAATATTATTACGTGGTCACCATTATCCATATTTGGTGTATAAGTTGGTTTGTGTTTTCCTCTTAATAATTTAGCAGCTTCTGTAGCAACTCTACCAAGTGGTTTGTTAGCTGCATCAATAATGTACCATTTTCTTTCGATTTCATTTTTCTTTAAAGAATATGTTGTATTATTCATGGTATATTAATCCTCCATTCAAAATTTGTTTTTATTATTTATATATGAAACTTTTTTTTAAACCTACCGGGGAGAAGATTTAAAAATAAAGTAACATTTCAATATAAGCATAACAATTTTAATACATTACATAAAAAAAGTCAAGAAAAACTTAAAAAAAGATATGGAAAGTTGACATAAAAACAACGAAAATGATATAATGTAGATGTTTCGTTTTAAAAATATAAAAACTTTTAATAATTTTATAATACACACAAGATAAAAGTAATAAAACACAAAGCTTAAGAAAAAATAAATAAAAGATTAATTTAAGGGATGTGTATAGTATGAAATTATCAAAAAAGAAAGCTGTTATTATAATTATGCTTGCAATTATAGTTTTTATAGAAAGTTATTCTATAGCTTCATATCAAACAAATACATTAATAGAAAATAAAAATAATATAGTTGAAGCAAATTTAACAGAGGAAGAACAAGAGGTTTTAGACTTAGTTAATAAAAATAGAGAGGAAAAAGGAATTAAAACGTTAAAAACATATTCAAAACTGCAGCAAATTGCTAAATTAAAAGCAGTAGATATAGTAACAAATAATTATTTTTCACATAATTCGCCAACTCTAGGAACTCCATTTGAAATGCTTAAAGCATACGGTATAGATTATAAAATATCGGGTGAAAATTTAGCAGGTAATATTAATTCGGAAAGAGCAGTTAATGCATGGATGAATTCAGAATCTCATAGAGAAAATATATTAGAAGAAAAATATGAATTTACAGGAATTTGTGTATTAAACAGTAAAACTTACGGAAAAGTATATGTACAATTATTTGTAGGATTAAAATAATGAAGTATTACAAGTCAAATGACTTGTTTTTTTGTTGGAAAAAGCCGAAAAAATAAAGCAAACTTAATTTAAAAGGTAATAAAAAATATACAATATAAAATAATTAGAAAAATGCTTACGGAAATGCATAAAGAATAAAAAATAAAATAATCACTGAAAAATTTGTTATAATAATTTAATATAAATTTAATAAAAGATAAAATTAGACCTAAAACTACAAAATCCGTAAAATAAGAGAAAAATCTATACCTTAAAGGCGTGATTGATGTCTTTTTTTTTTATTATTATAATGAAAATTAATAATAGAGAAAAGGAGGTCATAGCAAAAGTGGATAAAAAAAGAACTAAAGTGAAATTTGCAATAATTATGCTTATTATTATAGCTATAATTATTAATATAAATATATTTGCTATGGCTTCAGAGGTTATAGTAAAAACACCAAATGAAAATCAATTTTTGGAATTAAGAGGTGTTGAAGTAAAAGATGTAGAAGGACAAAACAAGCAGTTAACAATGGAATTATGGACAAATAGTGTTGAATTTGAACGGTTTTGCAGTTAGATTTTCATATGATAGTTCTAAAATAGAACCTTCAAATATAGTTACAAATGAAATAACAGATGATGAAACAGAGTATTTCAAATTTGTTGGAGAGTTTGAGAATACATTAGAGCTATTTACAATTCCTTATGATGGAATAGGGGAGGGAATAAATGCTGTAGTATCTTTCCAGCCACCTGTAACTGAAAGTGAACATATAATGCAAGTAGGAACAAGTGGAGGAAGAGTAATAAATACAGAAAATGGAGTTTTGTTAGGAAAAATGAGCTTTCAGATGAAAGCAGATGAATTCGATAAGTCATGGCTTTCTTTGCAAACAAGCACAGAAAGTTCACCTAAAACAGGAATAAGTATAAATATAGATGGCAGTAGTAAATATGAAGAACAATCAACCTTTAGATTTACAGATAAAACAGCATCTAAAAATGTGAATTTGAGTAATTTAGTGTTAAGTTCTGGTACAAAAGATGAAGAACCATCTACCTATAAAGAATATAGTTTAACACCAAAGTTTGAAAAAGATACCTTAGACTATCAATACGAATTACTAGAATATATAGATAATATGGATATAACGGCAGTTTTGGAGGACTCAAAAGCTACATTAAAACTAAAAATACCAAAAAGAGATGAAAATAATAATTTAGTATATGAAAGTGATGGAAGTTCTATTTCATATGAAGAAATTAAAATTAATGACAATACTCCAAGTAAAGTTACATTAAATAAAATTGGAGAACCAGACACTAAGCTTAAAATAATTGTTACAGCAGAAGATGGAGAAACAAGCAAAGAATATACAATAACAATTAAAAGGCCATATGGAACAATAAAAGGAAAAATATTTACAGAACCTACAAGTTTTACAACAGAGAAACATATAGCTGAAGTTTTAGCATATTTGGAATCAGATGTAGAAGAAAAAGTAAATTGGGAATCAGCAATAAATAATACAAAGAATGGTAAATCAGATGATTTAAATACAGTATTTAGAGGAGACAAAGAGAATTCTATAATAGGTATTGAAGAAAAAAATAAAATGAATACAAAAGATGACGGAACTTTTGAAATATATTTAATACCTGGAAAATACACTTTACTAATAGATAAAAAAGGATATTTAGATCAGTACTATATAAATGTAAATGTAGCAGATAAAGATGAAATAGATTTATCTTCATATGAGACATCGAGTGTAATTACTTTAATACCAGGCGATATAAATAAGGATGGAGCAATAGGAATTCTAGATAAAACAATTATGACAAAACAAAATGGAAAAACTCAAACCGATTTAGAATTTAATCCATCAGCAGATTTGAATGATGATGATTTAATAAATATTACTGATAAAACAATACTTACAAAGAATAATAATTTAGTTAGGAAAATAATAAATCTTGAAGGAGGAAACTAATGTTAAAGAAAGAGAATATAAACAGAATCAGATTAAAGATAGTTGTAAGTTTAATTTTAATAATAATGTTTATTCAATATTTAGCACCATTGGGAAATATATCAAATGCTGCAAATACAGAAAATTTAGCAACTATGGACAAGTATTTAGTTATGGTAGTAGATAATTCAGAAGATGCCCAATATGATTATGAAGACTATGGAATTGCACATATATCTCTAGTATTAAGAGGTAATTTGAATTTTAGTGGATTTGATGTTGCATTTAAATATGATTCAAGTGTTATGCAACCAACATATAATGCAGGAACTAAAAGAAAACCAAATTATCAAGTAGCAACCACTATGGATGATTGGGATCCTACAATTTCAGCATGGGGATCTTCTATTAGTGAAAATAATACCTGGTTATTTGCAAATGAAAATAAATTTAGAATAGAAGGATCAACAGCTGTAGATAAGAATCCTTCAATATTAGGAGAAGATGTTGTTATTGCAGATATGTACTTCTTATTAGAAGATGGTTATGATCTAACTAATATTCCAAGTACAGTTCTTGTACCACAAGCTGGAAACGGGTTAGAAACAGGAATTGCATTAGTGTATGATACATATTATCTATTAACAAATGTAGGATATTATGGAACAGAGGGAACTGCACAAGCAGAAAAAGAAGTAGATACAATAAGTGTAAAAAATAATCCAACAAAAACAAATTATGAACATGGAGATACTATAGATTTAACAGGAGGTATAATAACTGTAAATTATACAGATGGTACATTTGAAGATATAAATATGACAGATCCAAAAGTTGGAATTACAACAGGGAATACAGCTGATGTTAATACAAATTATGTAGGAATAAGTTATGGTGGAAAACAAACATCATTTAATATAACTGTAACAGACCCAGTAGATACCTTAGTTATAGATACACCAATGACAAAAACAGAATATAGTCATGGAGAAAACATAGACTTTTCTGGTTTAAAATTAAAAGCCACAAAAAGAAGCGGAGCAACAGAAGTACTAACCTCATCAAGCAGTGATCTTAGTATAAGTGAAAATACAGCAGATATAAATTCTAGTAAATTTACTGCTTTTCCAGATGATGGGACAGGAATAAAAAAAGGAACACAAAAAATAACATTTTCATATAAGGGAAAAAGTATAGATGGAACAATAGTAGTAAATGATACAGTAGATACAGTTGAATTAACAAATCAACCAACAAAACAAGTTTACAAATATGGAGAAAACTTAGATTTAACAGGAGCAAAATTGAAAATTAGCTTTGGAAGCGGGAATACAAGCATAATAAATCTTCCAGATGGAAATGTTGCAGTGTCAGCATATTCTAGCACAACAATAGGAACTGAACAAAACTTAACAGTAACATATGGAGGAAAAACAGCAGTAAAAACAATAGATGTAGAAGTTTACAATTATATAGATTCTGCAAGTATTACTCCACCAAATAAAGTAGAATATAGTTACAATACAGATTTAGACCTAACTGGTGCAAGTATGCAATTAATATGGAAAAACTCAAATGTAACAAGTGTAGCTATTACAGATTCTATGATAAGTGGATATAATAAAACATCTGAAGGAAAACAAACAATAACTGTAACTTATAATGTAGAATATGTACTTTCAGATGGAAATAAAATTTCAGATACAATTATAAAAACATTTAAAGTAGATGTTGTAAATAATATATCTAAAATAGATATAACAGCACCAACAAAAACAAAATACAATCATGGTGATAGTTTAGATTTAACAGGCGGAATAATTAAAATTACATATGAAAATGGTGCAGAAGAAACAAGAACAATGACAACTGCCATGATTACAGAAACTGATGGTTCAACTGTTAATATGAGCCCAACTAACTATGATAATACAAATAAAGTAAGTAAAACTTTGAAAATTGAATATACAGAAGATGGAAAAACAGGAACAGTAAATTATCCAATAGAAATTATAAATTCATTAAAGTCTATAAGCTTAAACGGAACACCAAAAACAAGTTACAATGTAAATGAAAGTTTGGAAACAGGCTTATCAATAACAGTTAATAGAGAAGATGGAAATACTGAAACAATATCAGTTACACCTGATATGATAAGCGGATTTGATACTACAACAGAAGGAAGTAAAACAGCTACCATTTCATATACAGAAAATGGAGTTACAAAAACAACTAACTTAAATTACACAGTTGCTGATAGTGTAACAGGAATAACCTTAAAAACAAAACCAAGTAAAACAGAATACAAATATCAAGAACCACTAGATATAACAGGAGGAAAGATAACAGTAAGTAAGGGAAGCGGAACACAAGATATAGAAATAGCAGAAGGAATGGTAAGTGGATATGATAAGACAACTTTAGGAAAACAAACACTAACTATAACATATGGAGGGCAAACAGTAACTTATGAAGTAACGGTAAAAGACTACGTAACAGGAATTACTGTAACACCAAGTGTTGTAACAGGAAAGTATAATGATGAATTATCAAAATTGATAAATGATAATAATATTACATATGCTGTAACATATGCAAAAGCAGGAGCAAAAACCCCAGTTGTTCTAGCAGAAAGCATGGTAACAGGATATAGTAAAACAAGTGTAGCAGAACAAAACTTAACAATAACATATACAGATAATGATATAGATAGTGCAACAAATGGACAAA
>CAJKKA010000010.1 GCA_905200315.1 uncultured Clostridium sp. | reverse complement strand
AGCAAATACTTCTGTTCTTGGAATCATTATTTCAGAGACAATTTTATCATTGAACTCAAATACATTATTTAGCATTTCCTTTGCTGCAACTCCTATTACACCTTTTTCTTCTCCTACATCTATCATCATTCTTATTTCTTCTTCTGTTACAACTTCTTCTTCGTTTTCTGTTATTTTAAAAATTTTTGATACTGCATTTGTTGAAAGTGTAAGTAGTTTTACAAATGGCGATGCAACTACAGATATTGCTTTTATAATTCCTACAGATGAAAAAGCTATTTTCTCTGTATATTTCATTGCTAATCGCTTTGGAACTAGTTCTCCAAAAACTAATGTAAAATAAGATAATATTAAAGTTATTAGTATTATTGATATAGCTTTCCAAGTTTGTTCTTGTATAAATGGCATTAAATTATATAGTTTAGGAGAAAGTACCTCTGCAAACGTATCTGCAGCAAATGCACTTGATAAGAATCCTGCAAGTGTTACTCCTATTTGTATTGTAGCCAAAAATTTGCTTGGATCTTTAAGCATATTTTGTATTGATTTTGCTTTTTTATTTCCATCTTTAGCTTGTTTTTCTATCTTGGCATCATTTAGTGAAATAAATGCAATTTCACTACTTGCAAAAAATGCATTAATACCTATTAAAATTACTAAAATAATTATACTAAAAAGCATGTTTTCCCCTTTTCTTTATTTACTCTTCTTGGTTTGTTTTAAACGTAAATATCCTAACTCTTCCCATCTATTATATGCCAAATTCAATTTAAATAATACTCTTGGTTTTGCACCTGCCCTGTTTTTATCTACTACACATGCATAATATCTAAAGTCTGGGTCTTTTTCTCTTTTTAAATCGAAAAATTTAGTATCTACTTCTTCTAAAGAATACTCATAGTCTCCTAAATTTTCATTATGAATTTGTTTTACTAAACATAGTGTATCTAAAACTTCTTTTACAGTTCTACTAACTGCTAAATCGTTTATATCTAGGTTTATTGGCAATGTATCTGTTTCTGAAAGTTGCATTGTTGCTCCTATAAACATTCCAAAGTTTTGAGCTAAATTAGATAGTATTGTTGCCGTTCTTTTTAATTCTTCTCCTTTTCCTATATTAGCTGTATCTGTTTTCATTGTATCGTAAAATACATATTCTATTTGTTCTTTATAATAATAATTCATTATAACCTTTTGCAATTCTTCGTTTGTATGGTCTGTTATATTTACAAAGTAAATTGCATTTTTCATTTCTTTATTTAACCAATCTGTTGCTTTTGTTACCATATTAAATTCTTCGGAATTTTCTTGTAATTTTTTTATATATTCTTTTTGTGTTTCTTTTTCATCTCTAATGATAAATCCGTTTTTATCTGTTTTTACCTTAGACTTACTATCTGCTCTAAATTTTAATTCTAATAATTGCCCTTCTGTTACATGTAACTGTTGTCCATGCAATTTTTGTATTTCTGGATTATTTATTATTGTTGTAATTAAGCATAATTTCATTTTTTCTTCTGACATTTCATTTGAAATTATTAATACTTTTTGTTTTTTTACAAATGCAATATGTGCTGCTAAATTAACTGTAAATCTACTTTTACCAGCGTTAGATGGCATTGCATATGCCATAGTTTCACCTTTTCTTATTCCTTTAAACACACTAGAAAGAATTCTAAATGGTAATTCTAATCCATTAGTTAAGTTATTATCTCCTTTTACTAAGAAAGATGTAACATCTTCATTTAAAACAGATTGCTTAAACTTACCTGTAACTATAACTTGATTAACAGCATTTTCAACTTCTTCTACTGTCATTTTATCATATAATTTATAATCTCTTATTGCAACTATTTTATCTTTCATTTCTTTTATTGGAATTTGCAAATAATGCTTTCTTAATACAAATAATTTTTTTAATTCTGTATAAACCTTTTCAAAATCGTAATTTGTATTAGCAACATTTTTTCTAAATTGTGCTTTTATTTCATAGTCATCTTTTGTTTCCTTTGGAAAGTTAAAATCCTTTTTAGCAATTTCTGAAGCAGAAGCCTGTCCCTCTGTAAATAATACACTTTTATATGCATTTAATATTTTTTCATCTTCAAATAAGCAATCTTCATGTAAAAAATAATACATAGAAATTGCATTTGGGTTTGTTAAAAGCAAACCTATATAAATTTTTTCAAGTTCAATATTTTCTAATTTCTTTGGATATAATCCTTCTTGAACTTCTTCCTCTTTTTCTTTTTTTCTTTTTTCTTTATTTTCTTTTTCTTCAGCTTCTTTTTTATCATATTTTTCTTCGATTTGTTTAACTTTATTTTCTGGAATTATTTCTTTTAAAAGTTTTAATGCTTGATTAAAATCTCTATCTATTAAGCTTTGCCTAATTTCTTGCACAGTATCTTTATTTTTCTTTGTAACTTTTACTAATTCTAATAATTCATATACTTCTTCAATAATATTTTTATCCATATTTTCTCTCCTATAAAATTAATTTTTCTTCTGGGAAATTTATTTTTTCGTTGTTAACTTCTGGTGTAAATATTGCTAAAATAGAAAGTGGTCCAACTCTTCCTATAAACATTAAAATCATTAATATAAATTTGCCCGCATTATTTAGTAGTTGCATACTTGTGCTAGAAAGTCCTGTTGAAGATATTCCTGAAACGCATGCAAATAATACATCGAATAAGCCAAAATTATTTAGAGCTACAATAGCCATTGTAGCAATTAAAATAATAACTATAAACATAGCTAAAATAGTAACAGATAACCTAATTGTATTTTCATCTATTTTTCTCCAAAACAAAACTACTTCTTTTTTTCCTAATAAAGTAGTAATTACAACTGCTTCTAAAACAGCAAATACAACCACTTTTATTCCTCCTGCAGTAGACCCTGGTGCTCCACCTACAATCATTAATATTAATATAAATAATTTAGAAGGCACTGTCATTGTTGAAACACTAACAGTATATAATCCTGTATTACGTGCTGTTGCTCCCATAAATAAAGCATTTAACCACGATATATTACTTCCTTCAAATATCTTTAATCCAATTGTAGAAATTAATATTAATGCAAAAGAATATATAATTACAATTTTAGATTGTAGTTTTAATTTTTTAAATTTTTTACTCTTATTATTAATAAAATCATTTATTGTTAAAAATCCTATTCCACCTAAAATCATTAGCATAATAATTACAAGTCTTATATATATATCTTTATTATATTTTATAAATCCATTTTCACCAAGTAAATCAAATCCTGTATTTGAAAATGCAGATATAGAATGAAATAAGCTATACCCTATTCCTTTTATCATTCCATATTCTGGAATAAATTTTATAGCTAACAAAAATGCACCTATAATTTCAATAATAGCTACATATTTAACAATATTAAATACTTCATCTTTTAAATTTAAGTAATTGTCATCTGATATACTATCGTTTATAACTTTCATGTTTGATAGTGAAATTCTTCTATTTTTTAATTTTACAATTACAACAATTAGGGAAATAAATCCAACTGCACCTATATTCATTAAAATTGTAATAATAATCTTTCCAAAAGTTGTATATTTAGTTGAAATATCATTTAAAGAAAAACCTGTTGTAGTTGTGGCCGAAGTTGAAGTAAATAAAGTGTCTATAAAATTTGCTGTTCCTATTGTGCAACAAGGCAAATATAGTATTATTGCTCCAACTAGTATTATAAATAAAAATCCTAAAACTGGTATTAAGTATTCTCTTTTTCGTTTAAACATTATGTCTCCTCTTCCTTTGTATAGTATTTTCGAAATATATAATATCATACTTTTTTAAAAATAAAAATGTTTTTTGAATTAATTTATTTTTTTATGAAATAATAATATTATTATATATTTTAAAAATTGTCATTAAATCCGCTCCATCTTGCAGGGTGAAGGATATTTTCTTTCTGCATGTTTTCGAAAGAAAAATGCTTCACCCTCGTGGAGCTAGTTAAATTAATAATTTTTCAAACGGGTCAATTTAAAAATGTTGACCTCTACAACGGTATTTCAAAAACAAATATATTTTTAATTTATATAAATTTTAAGGAGGGGGTTGTGATGGATAATCAAAATTTAAATGTTTTAGATGAAGTAAATAAAGGTGCTACTATGGGTATGGATGCTATTAATTTTGTTTTGGATAAGGTTGAGGATAGTTCTTTTAGAAAGGTTTTAGATGGTGAATATAATAAATATAGAGATATTTCAAATAGAGTAAATGATGTTTATTCTAATTATAATACTGAAAAAGAACCTCATGAAACTAATGCTATGACTAAAATGATGACTTGGTATGGTGTTCAAATGAAAACAATGAATGACCATAGCAATTCTAAACTTTCTGAGCTTTTAATTCAAGGTACTAATATGGGAATTATTGAAGGTAGAAAATTATTAAATAATAATGAAAATTTACCAAATGATATAGATACAATTTTAAATGATTTTGTTGTTATGCAAGAAGATAGTGTTGAAACGTTAAAAAAATATTTATAGTAGCTTCACAACGCGGGTCGTCCTAAATAAACCGACTCCTACAACGTTCAACGATAATATTTCTATAAAACATAATTATAATAAATTTATGAAATAGCAAATGCAATTATAGGGGCGACTATAGTCGCCTCTATATATTTAATGAAATAAATCCTCTATTACCTCGTTTGCTGAAACAGGTGTTACTTCATTTCTTTTCAATATTTCTAATAGCATTTCTATTGTATTTTCATCTGATGTAATATTATTAATTTCTGCTTTTTCTGTTAATATTTCTTCTCCTTTGTATTTTGTTTTAAAAATTTCTATTCCATAATTTTCTTTGTAATTTTCCTCATTTTTTATTTTATAATATTCCAATTTTATAGGTGTGTATATATTTGATTCTTTTAATTGCTCCTTATTAATAAATGTTCCTCCATAAAAAGTTTTCATTTGTATTCCCCCTATATTTAAACTAACCTCTCTACAATATCCATTTTTTGGAAATTAGTCAAGCATTTTTATACGCAAAAATCACTTAGTTTTTATTCTATTCGACAATATATTTGCTAGTTTGATAATATGTAATGTTGTTTTTATTTTTTGTAATAAAAATTTAATAATTTTAATTGTTAAAATAATCCATTATTCCTAAATAAATGCCCCACGCTAATTTATTTTGGTAGTCGTCTGTTAGCAATTGTGCTTCCTCTTCTTTATTTGATAAAAATCCACATTCTACTATAGAAATTGGAATTTCTACTTTTCTTATTATATATACGTTTTCCAATTTCATAGCAATTCTATTGTTTTCTTTTTGAATAGACTGATTTAGACTATTTTGCAAACTCTTAGCTAATTTTATGCTATTCTCATCATCTTTTTTAAAAAAGCATTGCCAGCCTGAATACTGTTCTTGTGGAATTTTATTTAAGTGAATTGAAACAAATATATCAGCTGAAGATTCATTTCCTATTTTTACTCTATTATGTATATCAGAAATTTTCTTTTCCCTTAAAGTTTTTTTATCTAAATCGTAAATAGCACTTTCATCGGAACGGGTTAAAATAACAGTTGCACCACTTTGCTCTAAAAGATTTTGCACTTTAAAGGCAATTTTCAAATTAATTTCAGCCTCTGTTGTTCCATTAGAACTTTGAGCCCCCTCATCTGGAGTTCCATGTCCGTGCATCTAAGACAATTACTTTATTAGAAACAGGTAAGCTCACAGTTTCAATACTTTGTGTATCTTTATTAAAATTATTGTTTTGAAATAAATAAAAAGCACATATAGAAAAAATAAAACATGATGCAATAAAAACTATTCTTTTTTTGTGTAAAACTATCATAAAAAATCTCCCATAATAAATATTTTTTATATATTTATATGCGAGATTTTTTATTTTATTACTATTTTTTTCTTCTATCTATTGCATAACTGCTTCCCATTATTGTTTTTGCCACGTGTTTTACTTGTGCTCCTAATTCTCCTATTTCTAATATGTTTTTAAATCTTCCTTTATCTGCTTCTACAACTCCTATTGATAACGATGTTAATGGGAATTGTTCTATTATCCCTTTTCTATTTGCTACTTCTAAATATCCTCTTTCTAAATCTTCCGCTGTAAAGAATTTGTGTATATCTTTATCAAATTCTGCAAGTATGTTTTGACATACTTGTTCATAGTCTGTTTTTGAAACTATTGCTACAAAGTCATCTCCTCCAATATGACCTACAAAGCAATGATTTCCTTTTAAACTGTGCACATTTCTTACTATTGTTTTTGCAGTATATTTTATTATTTCATCTCCTTTTAAAAATCCATAAACATCATTGTATTCCTTAAAGTGATCTAAATCTGCATATAATACTGCAAATTCTTCTTCATTCATTACTCTTTTCTTTAGTTCTGCTAATATTTGAACATTTCCTGGAAGGCCTGTTAAAGGACTTACTGTTCTATTTACAGCCATTAATCTCATTAAATTTTTTACAGTATAATATAAATAATCTATATCCATTGGCTTTTTTATATAGTATTCTACAGCTGTTTCTAAAACTGCTAATCTATGTTTTTTTTCATTATTTGAGGATAATACAATTATTGGAGTTATTCCATTATCCTCGTTTGCTCTTATTTCTCTGCAAAATTCTATAATGTCTTTTTTTAAATTGTCTTCATCAACTATAATTAACGAAGGAATATTTTTTAGTGCTATATCTATCTGCTCAGTTTTAAAGTTTTTTATTTTAAAATTTTCATTTTCTAATATTTTTTCTATTTTGTTTGAATCTTCTAAGTTATCATTTATTATATATATCTCTTGTAACATATGATTCTCCTTTGTTTATCATCTTTCACATAAAAATGGAAATTTCCTATAACAGGACAAATAGGGCCGGAAGTTCGACCCTTATTTTATGGATTATAATTACATGTTCCTTCAAATTCACCTTTTGCTCCATCAAAGTTTGTTGCTGTAACTGTTATATTGTTTTCTCCTTCTTTCATTTCAATTCTGTATTGAATTTGTTTTTCTTGGTAATTACTTAAATCTATTTCATATGTTTTTCCATTTAAAGTAAATTCTATTGTTTTTATTGCTTCTTCATCTGAAACAGATAATATTAAGTTTTTCAAATTTTCTGCATCTTGCACTACTGTGATTATAGGTTTTACTACCCCTTTTACTTCTTGTGTTTTTTCTGTTGTTAAATTCTTTTTGTTTACTGCAACTACTGTTATTGTGTGTTGTCCCTTTGGTATATCTATTTCTGTTTCTATTTGTGCTAATGAATTTTCCGTTGGTTCTATTTTCTCTTCGTCTCCATCGTCCCATCTGTATGTAATGTATGCCATTTGTTCATTATCTTTTGCTGTTATTTTTAGTTTTCCACTGCTTCCTTCTAGTGCTAATTGAGGAGCTTTAGCTTCAACATCATATTTTTTCTCGTAACCTGCTGTTTTTCCATTTATATCGTAAACAACTAATTTTAAGGTATTGCTTCCAACTGGTAGTTCTATATTTTGTTCTATATATTCTTGGCCATTTACATTTATTGTTTGTGTTTCACCATCCTCATTCCATTCGTATTCTATTCTATCTACACCTTTTTTTGATGATGCAATTACTACTAACTCTTCGTTTTGCTTTTCAACACTAACTTCTGGCTTAGAAGCTCCAATACTCATATTATTATTTTTTGCAAATGAATATCCAATAACTCCTATACATGATATTGAAAATATTATTAATATTATTATAAAAAATTTTATTATTTTTTTTATTTCTATATTACTTGAAAAATTTTTCTTAGTTTTTTTATTGTCACTAACACTAAGAATTTGATTTACCATATATTTCACCTCATCGTCTAGCAAAAATTATAACATAACATTTTTTTAATGTAAATATTAAATTTCAATAAATCTTTTCTATTATATAAAAAGGCGGTCAATGACCGCCTGTATAGTTTTTTATAGTACAAATTTCTTTATTAATACAATTCCAACGGCAATTGTTGTTAGCATTAAAATTGTAAGTCCAAAGTATGTTTTTGTGTTTTGTCCTAGTATTATTGAAAGCATAACTGGTGCATCATCTATGTCATCTTCTCCATCTGCTTTATTATCTGGTGTTGAGTCTATATCTGGAGTGTTAAATTCGTTATAGTCTTTACTTATTTCTGCTACATTTACTTTTAGTCCCATATTGTCTTGACTATTTTTCCATGTTAATAATACTGTAACTACTTTACTTTCTCCTGGTTGTAATAGTGTATCTTTTAGTTGATCTGTTGTTATAATTCCTTCTGAGTTTTCTGTCCATAATGGATTGTCTTCTTTATTAAATTCTAATCCTTCTGGTATATAGTCTTTTACTTCTTTTGCGTATCCTGCAATCATTCCTTCATTTGTAATTCTAATTTGATATTCAAATTTTACTGTTACATTTTTTAGATTCTTTCTTCCTAAATCTACTTTTACAATTTCTTCTGGGGCATCTTCAAATTTATGGTTTGTTTCTGTAACTGTTGTTTCTCCATTTTCTGTAATCATTGCTTTACTTACTATTTTTCTTAATGCTAAATCAAAATATACTACTTTAACTTTTTCGTAGTCGTCATCGTCTTCTTGACCTGGAACATATTTTTTATCTTCTTCATCTTCTTTATATTTTGGTAAATCTTCGTCTTTTGGTAATTTAAAGTTGTCATCTGGAATAGAATCTCTATCTGTTATTTCGTTTCCTTCTGAATCACAATCTTCTGTAATTTGAGCTAGGTTAGTTAAAATTTTTCCATACTCTGCTGTTCCTTTAACTTTACATTGTATTTGAACAGATTTGCTACTTAATGTATTTGTTGTTTTATCAAATACTTTTAGTAAATTTTCTGTATTTGCACCTGTATATTGTAAATATGTAGATTTTACTGTTCTTCCATCTTTAGATACTTCCCATTTATATTGTTTATTAATTTCACTATTTTCTACAAATTCTAATTCTGGTGGTAGATAATCTGTAATTTCGTTTACATATCCATCTATTTCACCTTCGTTATATACTGTTATTGTATATGTTATTGTACTTCCTTTTACAACTTCTAATGGCTTTTTAGAATGGTTATATTCAGATGTACTTTCTTTTCCGTTTGGTATTAATTTACTTACATCTATTTCTGGTGTTCTTCCTGTTGTTTTTGCTCCATCTATTTCTGTAATATTTTTTCTTAAAGATAAATCAAATGGTTTTTCTATTACAATTCTTTCAAAGTCGTCATCGTCTTCTTCACCTTTTATGTATCCATTATCATTTCCATTACCTTCATATTGATTTTGTATTGTTCCATCTGGTAATTTAAAATTATTAGAACCTGAATCTCTATCTGGATTTACTTCTTCTCCATTTTCATCTTCATATTTTGTTATTTCTGCTATATTTGTAATTTTCTCATCTGTTGTTGCTTTTTCATTTACTAGGCATTTTACTTTTATATCTATATAATCTAATTTACTTCCATTAAAGGCTTTTAATAATGCACTGTCTCTATTTTGTTCTTTACATATTTCTTTTTGCATAGCATCTAAGTCTGTATCTTTTGAAAGTATATTCGTTTCAATATTTCCTGTTGTTGGATTTAATATCCAACCATAATTTGCATTGTATTCTATAGCTGATTTTAATTCTTCTGTTGTTGCTATATCTTGTGTTGGAAATGTTAATTCTTCTGGTAGTTTATCTTCTACTTTTCCAATATAACCGTTTACTTCTCCTTCGTTATATACTCTAATTGTATATTCAACAATATCTCCAACTTTTACACTTATTGGTTCTTTAGAATGTACATATTTTGCTGTTGTATCAGAACCGTTTGGAATTAATTTGTCTGTATTTACAACTGGTTCTCTATTGTATTTTTTACTTCCTACTGCTGAAATAAATTTTCTTAAAGAAAAATCTATTTCTTTTCCTTCTGGTATTGTAGCTTCTTTTTCACCATTAACATCTAATTTACTTTTCTCAACTATTGCAACTGGTTGAGTTGTAGAAACGGCATCACCTTTTGTCCAATAGTTTATTGTTGTTGTATCATATTTAGCAGAAAATTCAAATTTTATCTTTTTTGCAGTAGTTGTTTTAGGTAATCTTATATAAAAATCTTCTCCAATTAGGTCTTGTATAGTTTTTCCTGTTGAATTCTTATCTTTATCTAATATAGTGTATGTTGTTAATTTATTTCCCTCTCCATCTGTTACTTGATATGAAAAATCGCTAAAATCATCACTATATTTTTCTATCTTAAATGGTCCAACAATATAATTTTTCCCTTCGTCTGTAACTGTTACTACATTAGAACTCATTGATAATGGTTTTACACTGTCATTATATAAATTGTTATCTTCTGTTTCTGCTATTTTTAGCATACTTAAATATATTTGCTTTATTCCTTCATATCTATTTTGCATTCCTTTATATTCTTCTGGTATTATAGGACTTTCGGCAATTTCTTCTTGATTTCTTAGTTCCTGATAACCAGAAGAAATTTGTGATAATAAATTATAATATTTGTGATTTGATAATCCATATAATGTATTATCATAATTTTCCTCAATTCCTGAGTTTTCTGTAATATATGTTATAATTTTATCTAAATTTGCTTTTCCCTCATCTGAATAAACTGTTTGATATATTTCAGTTAATTCACTATTTCCTAACAAATTTCCAAAAGTGGTATTTCCAGTTACCGTATTTTCATTTGAGTAATGCCATATTGCTAACTGTTGTGCAACCTCGATATCTCTATCTGTTATATAAAAATCATTTTCATTATAATTTGTGATCATTTTTTTCAAATATGAAGTTTTATCTGTAGAACCAGGTATATAACTGTTTTTTAGTATTTTTAAAATCTTTTCATAGTCTTCTGTTGAAAAACTTTTGTTATTTGCAGTTTCATACCCTTTTACTGTTTCCTTTTCAGTGGAATTCAACATATTTAAACTTTGATTATATTCAGTAGAGTTATTTAAGTTTAATCCGCTTCCACTTCCAAATCCTCTCGAAGCGTCTAAACAGTATATTGCTCTATTATAATTTTGTGTTCCATTGTTTATTTCATATATTTTATAAATGTGTTGGTTTCTTAATCCATAGGCTGGATATTTATTGTCACTATCCAAACCTCTAAATTCATCTATTGCTAAATTAATACTTGCAGCGTTTACACTATTGCAAAAAATGAAAACTGCTATAAAACTAAGAATTATTCCAATTATTTTTTTATTGCCTTTACCCTTCATATAAATTCTCCTTACAAAAATAACTTTAAAATAATTTTACATTATTATTATATAAAGTCAATATATAAAAAATGGCAGACTTCTTTCCATTCATTTTTCGCTTACGGAATAAGCTATTTTCATCTTTATTTAAAATTTTATATTTGTATTACATTTTTATAATTATTCTGTATAATAAAATAATACAATTCATAAACACCGTATATCCGTAAGTTTTTTATCTGTCTTTTTTAGAAATAAATCTCAAATTTTTTTTGTTTTTTCATTATATCTATTGACTAAAATTAATATTTTTGTTATTATAATTTTGCTCTTAATTTAGTGCGGGAATAGCTCAGTTGATAGAGCGCTGCCTTGCCAAGGCAGAGGTCGCGGGTTTGAGCCCCGTTTCCCGCTCCAAATGTTTTAGTAATATTTTCATACACAATTGCATAATATTTATTAACAAAAATCTTACGGCAACTTAAATATGGCGACATAGCCAAGTGGCTAAGGCACGAGTCTGCAAAACTCTGATCCCCGGTTCGAATCCGGGTGTCGCCTCCAAATAAAGAGAGAAAACATTGAAATATCAATATTTTCTCTCTTTTTAATATATAAAAAATTGTTGAATATTTTTACTATTTATGTTAAACTCTATTATATAAAATTAAAATCTATATGTTTTAATTTTTAATATAGGAGGAACAGAAAATGCAAGAATATTTTAACTTAAAAAGTGAAATGGCTGCAATGAAGCTAATGTACGAATTGGATACAGGATGTTGCATTAGCTTTATTATTACAGATGACAAAGAAGTCCAAGAATATATAAAATCATTCCTTTCATTAATTAATACAGAGCAAATTCCAAATGAAAAGATAATAAATTACAATTTTTGTGAAAATTTAGAAAATACCAGAGAAAATATAAAAAAATTTCAAAGTCAATGTCAAGAAAAAGGAAATCTAGTCATTGCCACAGGTATAGGAAAATATTCAGAATATTTAGAAAAAAATGGTGAGATACCCAATAAAGAATCATTTTATCTTAGAATGTTTAACTTACCTAGAGATAACTTTTATCTAAAGAATAATGTTAAACTTGTATTGTTAGTTAATGAATCAGAAATGAAAACATTTAAAAGTGAAGCAGCCGATGATTTCACTTCTTATGCATCAATGATAATAGATGCAAATAAAATACTAAGAGAAGATAATATGCAAGTACAAGATATTGATGAAAGATAAAGAATAAAATTATAACCACCCGTTTTACGGGTGGTTATAATTTTATTCTTTATCTTTACTTTTTATTTCTACGCCTTTTCTTACTATGTCGTTAAATGCATTTATTCCAATAAATACTGCTGTCATTACTAGTAATACTGTTAGGTTTGTTTTTAATAAGTTTGGATCTATACATACTAAAGATTCTTTTAGTAATTTTATTGTATAGCTCATTGGTAAGAAGTTATATAGTTTTTGGAATCCTGCTGGTATTGTTTCTACTGGGAATGTTCCTCCTGTTGCTGCTAGTTGTAATACTAATAGTACTAATGCTGATAGTTTTCCTATATCTCCAAATGTTACTATTAAGAATTCTATAATATTTAAGAATAATATTGCTATTAATATACATGTTCCATAGTATAACCATGCGTTTGTTACTTCATATCCTAATCCTAGTTTTAGTAAGAATCCTAATGCTACACCCTGTGCAATTGCTAATACTCCATACATTAATGTTCTTAAAATTTTCTTCTCTGCATTTTTTCCAAATAATTTAAATCTGTTATCTTGGTCATAATATAATACAACAAATGCCATTAATGCTCCAACCCATAATGATAATGATATAAAGTATGGTGCAAATCCTACACCGTAAGCATCTATATTTCCATAGTCTTCTTCTTTAACTTCTACTGGGTTTGCTGTGTATTCATCTAATCCGTTTAATTTTGTTAATTGTTCCTTTGTATCTGTTATTCCATCGTCTACACCTGTTTTTAGTTCGTTTGCTCCACTATTTAATGTATTAATTCCGTCTTTAACTTGTTTTGAACTAGAGCTTAATGTTTGTAATCCTGTTGTTAATGAATTGCTTCCTTCTTTTAGTTTTACTCCACCTTGTTGTAATTGTGTTACTCCGCTTGATAATTGTTTTAACCCTGCAACTTTTTCGTTTAAAGTTTGTATTCCGCTATTTATTTGTTTTGAACCACTTGTTAATGTTTTTCCTGCAACTGCAGCATCTTTTGCTGTTCCTTTGTTAGCAGCACTGCTTTGAGCTAATGCACTTGCCTTTTTTATAGCATTTTGTAAGTCTTTGCTTCCATCTGCTCCCATTTTAGACTTTTGAGCATAAGTAAGTAAATCTGTTACCATTGATGTTACTTGTTCATTACTACTATTTACTCCTGCTACATATTGTTGCAATCCACTATCTAATTGGCTATATTTTGTAGCAAGTGTATTTACTGAAGATATTAATGTATCTACACTTCCTGTTCCATCTGCTAATTTATTTATTCCTGCATTTAATTCATCTATTCCTGCTTCTAAGCTTTGGCTTCCTGTGTATGCTGAGTCTACACCTTTATCGAATTGGCTATAACTATTTGCTAAAGTTTGTGTTCCATCTGTTAATTTTCCTGCTCCATCGCTTATTTCTTGCATTTTATCTGGAACTTCGTTTAATTTATCTGTTAATGTTGCAACTACTTTTTCACTAACTTCTGCTCTTACTTCTTTTTCTATCGTTTTTACTGCTGAATTAATTATTTGTGATGCTAAGTAATTGCTCTTTTTGTTTGGTGAATATGTTATTGTTGTTACTTTTCTGTCTACATTTTCTGCACTGTTTAAATTTTCTGTAAAGTCTTTTGGTATTGTTATTAATGCATAATATTCTTGATTTGCAAGTGATGTATATGCATCTTCTTCATTTACTTTTTGGAAATCCATTGTATCTTTATCTAACAATTTGTTTTGTAGTTCTTCTCCTAAGTTTTGTCCATCTACACCTTTATCTAAATTAACTACTCCTACTTTAACATTTTGTAAGTTACCATATGGATCCCAAAATGCCTTTAAATAGAAAAAGCTGTATAATAATGGAATAATTATTACTACTGCAATAATTATTGTTCTTAAGGTTTTGCTTGATTTTGCTTTTTGAATTTTTTCTTTCATTTTACCCTCTCCTATCTTTTTGGCAGTCTAACCACGCCTAATTTGTTTATTTGACGTATATAGAATTTTCATTTTTTCAGGTCGTCGGGGACGCCGACCCCTACACCTTATAGATAAAAATAACTATTTTATTACATGAAAATTCCTGTTTTTAAAATTGCGGTTATGTTGTCTGCAACTTCTTGTTCATTTAGTGGCTTATTTTCGTCACTCCATTCGTACATTAATGCTATATATACTTTATAAATTACAAATGCTGCTATGTCTACATTGCATTTTTTTATTTGTTTGTTTTCTATAGCATTATTTAGTTTTTCTTTTATGTAGCTAATTACGGTGTTATCAAATATTTTTAAGCTTTCTTTTGCATGTAAGTTATTTATAATTTCTGAGTCTTTTACAACTCTTAGCAAAAATTTATTTTCGTTTTTGTATTTTGTAAGCTCATATATTGCATAATGTATTCTTTCGAAATATGGAATATCTTTCTTTTCGTTTTCTTCTATAATGGTTTTCATATTTTCCATTTCATGCGAAAGAATTTGTTTAAATAAATCTTCTTTATCTTTGAAATATGAATATATGGTTTTCTTGGTTACATTTGCCTTTTCTGCTATTTCATTCATACTAACTTTTTTGTAACCATACATAGAAAATAACTCTTTTGCCGCTTTTAGTATATCTTCTTTCTTCATAGCATTGCCTCTTTTTTATTAGTATACCATTTCGGTATCTTGGTATATTATACGTTTTTTTTCTTAAAAAGTCAATATAAATATTAATTTTTTTTAATTAATAAGGCGACCAATGGTCGCCCCTACATATTATCTTAATTTACTTGTATAAAATTATATTTTGAATCATCTGTATTTTGTGCTTTTAATACGTACCCATTATATATTTCATTTTTGTCTTCATCTAAATTATCCTCTAAAATAACATTACATACAAATTCTTGATTTTTATTATTTTTTATGTGTATTTGAAATGATATTTTAGCATTTACATCTGAAATATCTACATTTGCATTTTTTAAAATACTTCCATCAAATGATATAGAATTTTTCTTTTCTGAAACTGCATATCTAGTTACAATATTTTTATTTAAGTATCCTAAACTTATAGGGTTACTACAGTCTGTATAAAAATTTGCTTCATCGTAATTCATATCATCG
The DNA here is from genome assembly GCA_905200315.1 of uncultured Clostridium sp. The sequence continues at coordinate 12,177 of CAJKKA010000010.1, read as the reverse complement.
CTTTCTTGATTAGTATTTAATATTTTAAAGTCTATTCTATTGTTATTACAATTTTGTAGCATTTTAAATTTACCTTGTAAATATGGGTTTTTATAATTTAAAATTCTTTCTCCTTTTTCTGCATTATTTTCTATTTTTATATTGTCTATATATAATTCTTTTACAGTATTTTCATCTGTTAATTCTTGCACTTTTTGTTTATTGTCTATTTCTATACTTATATCTGTATACTGTGAAATGTCTAAGTCTTGTAAAACCTCTCCTGTACTATTGTCTATAACCCCTGCACTGCTATACATTAATATTTTGTTTATTTTAAACATTGGCTTTTCATTGTTTTCTACAAAGCTTGTACTTTTTTTAGAAAATTTATAATTTACATATTTTGTATGAATTATTTTTACAAATGCTATTCCTAACAAAAGTGCAATAATTATAAGTATTACAGATATTTGTTTTATATTTAATTTTATTTCTATCTTATTATAATTTTTCATATAATCCTTCCAATATATTATAAATTGCATTTGCCCAGTTTTCATCTGTTGCATATTTAACATTTATAGAAGCTATTGTTGTTCCATGGTAATATTTTCCTGTTGCTATTTCTCCATCGTAAATTTCTGTTCCTGCAACATTTAAATAATTTTTTATTAAGCTTTTTGTAACTGTTTCTATTCCTTCTGCATAGCTATTAAATGTTAATGCAGACTCATATGGAGTATCGTCATAGGCACCATATCCAAATAAATTTAATTTATCTTTTGCAATTGCAGATGTTCCCCATGCACTTTCGTGTATTCCCAAAGCTGCTATAAATAGTCCATTTATTCTATATTTTTGTTCTAAGTTGTAAAATACTTCTGCATTATCTTCAAAAATTTTATTAACATCTCTAGGATTGTTTGATAATACTTTTTTAAAGTCTTCTAATGTTAATCCACTTGGTTCGTTTACATTTATTTCATAGCTTAATTTGTTCAATATTTTTTGAAGTCTACATTTTTCAACATATTCAGGGTTTGTATAGTAAGATACCAAATTATCTCCCTTAACATATCCTGTATAGTTTTCGTATTTTACGTTAAAGTAACTTCCTTCTACACCTAATACTTCTACATCTAAGTATTTTCCTACTTTGCATACTACATTTGCATTTGCAGCTATACTGTCTTTTAGTTCAATATCTTGTGTTGTATACATTTTGTCTCCGATATGTACTTTATATTTTCCTAATAATTCAGATGTACCTACTTCTATAATTTGTTCTACTGCTGGTGTTGTTATTGTTGTATTTAATATATTTTCCTCTAAAAATTCTTCGTCTGCATTTTCTGCCTTTTCATATATTTTTACAACTGTTACTGTTTTTATTCCATTTGCCCCTTCTTGTATAGCTCTATGCTCATCTTTTGGTAAATTAGGATTTTCTTGGTAGCTTGTTGTAAAAGGTATTTCTCTTTGCTCTGTAACTAATTCTTTTCTTTCTGTACTACTTATATTATCTGAAATTATTTTATCTATATTTATATTTTCCTTATTTTCTTCAAAAACAGCAGGTGCACTATCTACATTAGAGTTACTTGCAAATATAAAGTTTGCAGATGTCATAGTTCCAACAACCATAACAACTCCCATAACCATTCCAACTAAACTAATTCCTTGTTTTTTTTGCTTTTGTTTTCTTCTTTTATTAATATAAATTTTTTCATATGCAGTATTATGTTGTTTTCTATTGTTCATTGCTATACTTTCATTTCGTGCTTGTTTTAATTCTTCAAAAGCATCTATTAAATTTCTATTTACTTGTGTATTATATTCTTTTGCTTCTCTGTTTTCTCTTACGTATCCTATTCTACTATTCTTCATAAGAATATCTCCTTATAAAATATTTATCCATATATATTTTATAAAATTTTGTTTTTGTTGTCTATAGATTATCTTATTTGTATTATAAATGTATTCATTTTGTAATAAAGCAAAATTTCTGTAACTCTTATTTCCCTAAGATTTTCATATATTTATATTTTTTTCTAATAATTCTTTTATATAATTTAACATATTTTTTCTTTTTATCGTTTCTGATGCCTGGATATTTACTACTAGCTTTGTTTTTCCTTTTACATTAACTGTTACTACTCCAATTACTGTTCCTTTAGTTAATGGTGCCTCGTATTTTTTTATGTTGTTAATTTCTATTTTTATGTTATTTTCCTGCGTATTTTTTATAGTTATATATTTATTTTCTAGTTTTTCTAATTCTACTTCTGCATTTTCTTTTATTCCTTTATTTATATACATACTACTTTTATTTTCTTTCTTCCACTTCTCAAATTCTTCATTTATTTGTTTTTCTACATTAATATCTTTGTAATTATTCATTGCATAGTTTATTAATTTTAAGCTATCCTGTGTTCTAAATTTTTTTGTATCTGCCCCTAGTACTACTGTTATTATATCCAAATTATCTCGTTTGCAAGAAGATACTAAGCATCTATTAGCACCATTTGTAAAGCCTGTTTTTACTCCATATACTCCTGAAACACTTCCTAATAGTTCATTTGTATTGTTTAAATTACGTGGTTTTCCATTTATGTTTATTGTTATATTTTTAGTTCCAACTATGCTACGAAAAGTTTTATTTTTTAAGCCATAGTCTGCCATAATTGCAAGTTCATATGCTGTTGTATAATGATTTTCATTATCTAATCCATGTGGTGTTACAAAATTTGTATTGCTCAAATTCAACTCTTTTGCTTTGGCATTCATTAATTCTGCAAAACCTTCTACGCTTCCTCCTACATGTTCAGCAAGTGCAACTGCTGCATCGTTTCCTGAACATAGCATTAAACCATAAAGCAAGTCTTGAACTGTTGCTTTATCTCCAGTTTTTAATCCTACTCTTGACCCACCTGTTCCTGCAGCATTTTTAGAAACTATTACCGTATCTGTAAGCTCCCCTTTTTCAAGAACAACTATACATGTCATAATTTTAGTAGTTGAAGCCATTTTTTTCTTTGTATTTTCATCTTTACCATAAATAACTTCCTTAGAGTTCCTATCAAAAACAATAGCAGATCTTGAATTTATATTTGGTTCCTCTGCACTATTTGTTGTTGCCTCTACAAGTTCTGGAATTTCTTCCGCTTCTTCTATATTTTCTTCATCTGCAAAACAATAAATTGGAAATAAAATTGAAAATATTAAAATTAAACTAATTATTCTTTTCATACAAAACCTCACCTATATAAATATATATTTATATAGGTGAGGTTATTACTACTAAAATAAAATCTCGTTTTCTTTTATAATTATATCTTTTAATTCATCCTTTAATTCAGGCAAACTTTGTTTTATTGTTCCCCACAATACGGACAAATCTACATTTTCATAATCATGAACAATTCTATTTCTCATTCCTCTTATACTATTCCACGGAATTGAATTATATTTTTTTGTTGTTTCTTCTGTTATTTCTTTTGTTAATTCTCCAATTTGCATAACGGAAAATGCACATGCCATAATTGTTTTTCTATCATCTAGAAAATCTCTAGGTTCTATTCCTTCAACATACTTTTCCACGTCTTCTATATAATTTATTATTTTTTGTATTATAATTCGGTCTTTACTTTTCATAAATTGTAATTCCCTCCTTTACAATATTTTGGTATATAGGACTATTTTTCTTGATTTCTGTAATTTCAAACAAATCTATATTTTTTTGTAATTTTTGTACTATTTCTTCAAGTAACCCGTAAAAATTTATATTTAGCAATTTTCCTTCACTATCTATTACAATATCTACATCACTTGTAGCTGTTTGAGTATTTTTTGCATAAGAGCCAAATAAAATTGCTTTTTTTACATCTGCTCTTTTCAATATTTCATATAGCATTTTTTTTATTTCATCTATAGAATATACTTTTTCACACATTTTATCTTCTCCTTTCTTCATGTCCCATATATTGTTCTTCTATTTCTTCGTGTACATTTTCTATTCTTTGTTCTGGAGTTAAGCTTTCAGATTGTTCTTCATATATTCTTTTAAATTCTTCTACACTTACTTTTGCTTTTTTAGCTTCTTCTTCAAATGATATTTCTTCTGTTCCATCTTTTATTCTTATTACATCATCATGGTTTATATCATTATTAGGGTCATCATCGATGTTTTTCCACTCTGCATTTCCATGTTCTTTTATTTCTGCTTGAGATTTATCAATTTCTTCTTCAACTCTTGTATTTTTTGTTTTATCCATTTGTCTTTTCATTTCACTTTTTACATATCTTGTGTGTGTTGCTTCTACTGGAATACTTAGATATTCATCATCTGTACTTCTTCTTATGTAATTAACTTCTACACATCCCATGCTTCCTATATTTATTGAAAAGCCTTCATTGGCTCTTCCCTTTATCTTAAACATTGCTTGTGCACTTTGTTCTTTTATGTTTTCACCATATCTATCTGCTGAAACTATTTTTTCTGCTGGATTTACTCCCTCTGTTTGAGTTAATGCTGGTATTTCTTCTACTTTTCCATCATTTGTAATTCCTACCATTTTAAATCTATCGTTTGAATTATTAGAATATACTACAGCAATTTTACTAAATTTACTTGTTCCTGGTATAAGGTTATCAAAACTTTCAGAACCATTTATTTTATTATTTGGATTAAATTCAGATTTTATATTTAATGAGCGTAATAAATTTTCTTCTGTTAATTTACTATTGTCTATTTCTGCACAAGCATCTATTTGTTTTTCTTTTATTCCAAGAGCTTTTGCCATATGGCTCATTTTCTCTATTTCCAATTCATTTAATGAAACTTGCTTATCTTCATTTTTTATTAATGGCTTAAAATCTACTTTTTGATATTCTGTTGTAGGAATAATCATTTCATTATAATCTATAGCTATCATATCACCATCTGCATAGTATTCCCACTTTATACTACCATCTACATTCTTTTTCATGAGAAATACATCTTTCTTTTTTAATTCTCCATCAATCTCAAAATCCATTTGGCCACAATATATAACATCTTCTATATCTATATTTTCACCATTTTCAGAGTTTTTTATTTCTATCATTTTTTCCATTCTAAAATCTCTTAGCTTTTCAAAAGCTTCTTCATTCTTATTCATAAATATCACCTCTAGAATTATTATAGGATAGAAAATAAGACTGGTCAAGACCAGTCTTATTTAATTTTTATATTTCAAATGAAATAACAAAATCCGTACCTTCATTTAATTTAACCACAAAGTTTTTTTCCATAGAATCTGCTGCGCTACTTATATTATTTTTTAATGTTGTATTTACAATATAATTTCCATCATCATTTTCTTCTACATAATTTACATCTAAGTAATTTGTTTCATAAAAATTATTTTCTATATATTCTCTAAATTTATCTAAACTATCTAAATTACCGTTTTTTTCTGTTTCTTCTAACTTTTCATAAGCTTGCTTATAATCTTTTGAATTTATCATTTTTAAAAATATATCAACATTAGTATGAGCTTTAGAAGAATTGTCTAATGAATTATAATCCTCTATATAATTTTCAGTTAATATAGTATAATTATCCAATCTTACTTTGCTTATTTCATTTTTATTAACAAATATTATATATTGATTTTTATACTCATTCTCCATAATATACTCTATTATATCATCATTTTCATCTACTTTATATTTTAAAAGTATTGAATTTTTTAGTTTTTCTATATTATCACTTACATATCTTTTATAATTATTAATTTCATTATTAAATTTTTTAGTTTTATACTCAGATTCTAATAAATTATAAAAATTATCTGTATCATACATTAACTGATATTTTAGTGTTTCATATTTATATTCTGCTATTTCTTCATCGTCTTTAAAGCAATATGTATAATTTTTTGTTTTATTTTCTTCAATTTCGTTATTATCTTTTATATTTATATCTTCAACATCTTGACAATCTATTCTCTCTATATTATATACACAATCTTTATAATTCATTTTGACTTTATAAAATTCATAATTCACATTATTTTGTCCGACATTTAAGCTTTTCACAGCATAATTAGTTATATTTAAACTTTCTTCCGTGTATTGTAATATATTGATTACATAACAATTTATAAAATTTTCATCTTTATTTTTATTATATTCAAATATGCATTCACTAACAGTATAAAAATCTACACTATTATCTACTTTTTGTTTATCTTCATATTTAATTTCTTCTGTTTCTTCATCTTTTAAATATTCATCTGAGTTCTTACTTTTAGATATTTCTTGTCTATTATTTATTGATATTAATAAAATAAACAAGCTTCCAATAATTACTATTAAAAATATTATAATAACCTTCAATCTTTTCATCTATACTCCCTTTAATTAGATGGTGCTCTCCAACAAACAACACCACTTGTATTTGTATAATTTCTTGGTCCTTTACATGGAGTACCTCCACCAGAACTTATCATACAACTTGTTTGATCCCAGACCTTACCATTTCCTGCATATATCATTGCATGACCGCCACTATAAGCTCCACCTGTTGATGGTCTATTCCATACATCTCCTGGTTTTGATTCTGAAAGAGGAACTTGCTTCCATCCAGCAGCTTTTAGCATATCCGGTATTCCTCCTGAACCTGTCCAGTGATAATTATATTTATTTATTTGACTCTCAGTTAGCAATCCAGATTTATATAATACAACAGATACATATGTTGCACAAACTAGATTTGTATCTGATTCATATGTTTTTTTTATATTTCCATATGTCTGTGGTCCATAATGTCCTTTCCTTCCTAAATATAATTGTGTAATTTCTTTACACGTTGATATTACATCACCATTTCCTTGAGTTTTAATCTTTATCCCTGCGGCTTTGTACATATCATCCATAAGTTTAGTTACATTATCTGCCCATTCATGTTCTTCATTATCTTTTCCTTTTTTCCAATAGTCTTTTTCAATTTTATAAACTGTGTTATCGCCTTTACTAAAATAATAGCTTGGACTTGTAGCAATCAATTGTCCAAATCCCATTATTCCATCTGCATCATTAGAAAACGCTGCCCAACTACTATCACCTTTTTTCATTCCACTAATTGGTTGATAATTAAACCAATTATGACATGAATCAGCTCCGTGTCCAGCAGTACCTGCTGTTGTTTCAACTATTGAAACTGCTGCTGCAAAAACTGCATTAACATGATATTTTTTCTGCATTTCTAAAAATGTATCAACATTTGCTAATAATTTTTGATTAGTTGAATAACCCATAAAAGCTTTTTTTAATGTTTTTTTATCATTTATAACTAAACTGCTATCTGACTTAGTTGTATCAACAATATAATCTCCACCACTTGTTGATGATGAATTATTGCTTGTCCAACTTACAGCACTTGTTGTTTTTGTAACTTTTATTCCTTTTTTTATATATTTTACCAGTTCTCCATCTTTACTGTAGTTTCCATTTTTATCTGCTTTTATTAGAGCTAAAAATTTGTCTGTATTGTCTGTTAATTGCATATCTGATGATGTGTATGTAGTAGTTGTTGTTGTTGTATCTGTTTTCATTTTATGGTCTGTTACTTTTTTATAAACTTTTGCATCTACACTTTCAATAGAGTTTACCGTCATAGGACCTTCTGTGCCTTCGGCTTTATTATTCATAATGTTTTCTTTTATTTTATCAATTTGATCTTGTGAAACAGTTGTTGTTGTATCTTCTTTATAATCTGAATCATTATCCATTTCCGTTTCATTTGAATCTGTATTGGTATTGGTATTGGCCCTTATGTCTGTTACTTCACCTTTTACAGTCCAAGTATCTACAGCTGTTGGTTTTATTGTTATATTGTTAGATTCACTTGTTTCAGTAATTACCTTATATGCTGTATCTTCACTTGTATAATCATTTGCCCATTCTACCCCTTCAAAATTATCTGTTTTTAAAGGGTCATCTTCCATATCTCTCCAACTATATGTTCCACTAGTTTTATAATTTTCTTTTAATAATTCTCTACTTACAGTTCTTGTTTCACTTGTGTCATCTAATATAGAAAGTTCTATTTTTGCATTTTTCCCAAGTTTTGCAACTGCAACACCAAAGCCCTCGTTTGAATACATATTTCCTAATAAAATAGGCAACTTATACGACATTGTATATTGCTCAGTTAGCGTTTTTTGGTCTATTTTGTATTCAGAAATACTATAACTTGTGCTTGTTTCAGAACCATCTTGAGAATATGTGCCATCTGCCTGTTTATTTTCTGTTACAGTATTCGTCATACTCCAAGTTGCAACTACAATATTTCCATCATTGTCAACAGAAAACTTCATTTTTACATTATCTTTATCTGATGTAGATTTTCCATCTCCCATCATAGATGTAAAAGAACCATAATTAATATACTGCATGTCCTTATTTTCTCTTTTTAAATAAATAGCTCCTTTAATTACATTTGATACTTCTCCTTCTTTTTCGTCTCCATAGTCCACACCATCTATATACGGATATTGTGTTGCATAATAAGCCTCTAAAGAAGCTTTTAATAAAGCATCTGTAAGATAAGTTTCATCTATATTTATAGACTCGCTTGCCATCTCTTTTTTTACTTCTTTTATTAAATCATCATTTATAATAACTGCTGGTGTATCTGATGAATTATCAAAAACACTTGTAACTTTTGAAGCTGCTTTTACAACTTCATCTGCTATATCCTTTAATTTTCCTTGTATAACAAAAAAACATCCAGCAATTAAAATAAATCCTAATAAATAAGGTCCTACAGTTGTTAATATTTTTTTTGCTAATTCCTTAGCTAGTTTCTTTATTTCTTTCTTAGCTTCTTCTTTAGCAGCTTCAAAATTTTGCTTTATTCCCATATATTCCTCCAAAGTATAACTATACTTTTTTTTAGTCTACATTAAATGCCATTTTAAAGTTATTATTATCTTCTAGCTTTATAATAAAATTCTTTGTCACTTTCTTTTCTTCGTTTGCACTTTCTGTTGCATCAGATAAAGATATTTTATACACATACACTCCAGATTTTTCCTCAAAATCTCCATATTCTATTTTGTTAATATCAAAGAACGTACTTTTAGCATATGTTTCAAAATCTGTTAATGTTGGGAAATTATTCTGTTTAAAATTATCATCTAGCTTTTCATATATATAATTATAATCTTTTCTATTTAAAGCTTGAAATATTTTTTCCAAGTTCATTCCAACTTTTAATTGTTCTGAACCATTATTATATTTGTTGTTAAATTCATCTGAATCTATAGTATATGTATCAAGCATTACAGTATAATCCATAACACCTTTATCTTTAAAAATATAATAATTACCATATTGATCTATGCAAATATATTCTGTGTAATTGTCATTATTTTCTTCTTTATATTTATTTAATTCAAAATTCAAAAAATATTTTTCATTTTCATTCATATATTGTTGATATTTTTCTAAACTTCCAAATCTTTTTTTCTTATATTCCTCATCCAGTTTATTATAACTTTCTTTTATTTTGTACCTTAGATTATTTTCAAAATTTTGTATATACATTTCCGCTTGTTTTTGAGAATTTAACACAATATATTCATATGTATTGTACTCATTTTTTTCAATCGAAAAATCACTTTGTTCCATCTTTCCTGGCACTATTGAAAAAATCTGTTGTTCTGAATCAATATTTATATTGATTCTACAATTTTCTTCTGTAGTAGTTTCTTCATTTGTATTATAAAAACTTTCATATCTTAAACCATCATTTTCTTCTAGGCTTTTATCTTTTACAAGATCATATGAAATATTATAAATAGTTTTATTATTAGAAATATTCTGTTGAGTTATATTATTAATTAATACTAGCGGAGAACCTTTTATTTCTTCAATTTTATCCTTTACATTATCTGTTGTTATATTATTATCTTTTATATATTTATCGTCAATCATACTGATTATTTTTTCATATTCATTATTTGAATTATAATCAATATATGAATTTACTATATTTTCTATAATTGCATACATATTAATATCATTTATTGATTGTAATTCTGTATCTACATATAATTTATCTTCAGTGTCCTCAACTTCTTGTATATCATCATTTTTTTTATGAAATTTCATTGAAACTATACAAATTATAATAATAACAATAATTATTAGTAAAATTAAAATACTTTTTTTTAATTTTTCCATAAATATTCCCCTAACATAATAAATTTTATATTTATTTAGTATATCTATATGCACAAACAAATCTTCCACTTACATATGACGCTGCTGAAGATTTTGGACTTGCTGCTCGTATTGAATTTGTACTTCCTGTGTTATACCATTTATTATTTCCCGCATAAATTTGTACGTGACCTATTCCACTACTAGAATTTGGTCTTGTCATAAATACAACATCTCCTGCTTTAATATTTGAAAAACTACTAATTTTCTTAAATTTTGACTCTTTACTTAAAACTCCTTCTAATCCAGCTGCTGAAGCTGTATATTTTGATTCACTAATATAACCTGTATCAACTAAAACGGCTGAAACATAATTTGCGCAACAAACATATTTAGATTTCCTTATATTCTTGTAACTTGGTAAATTTGATATACTCCAAGAAGCATTATTTTTCTCTAATATTTCATGTAAACTTTTTGCATTTTTCAACATATCTGTTGATTTACTATTTGCTGAAACATCCAAATATTGTTTTACATGTTCAACATAGTTCTGATCCCCATATTTCCATTCTCCAAGTGGATTACCAGCCTCATGTTTTTTTCCACCACTATGAATCTTAGCAAATTCTATAGCATTTTCTTTTGAATATCCACCCCTTGCTTTTGCATAACTAATGTAACCAGACCCATAATTATATGCTTGCAATGATATATCTAAATCTTTTCCTGCTTTTTTTAAAATTTCACTAAACATTCTTGTACCCGTATCAATACTCTCATCAACAGAGGAAGCTCCACATTGCATTACATCGTTTCCTCCACCATGAGATTCTTGAGTACAAATTGCAAGTAGAACATCTAAATAATCTTCTATTCCATATTTTTTTGCTGCACTTTCAAATTTACTCTTTAATTTTAAAACTTCTTCTGGAATATTTTTTGCAGAATAACTTCCATCAGAACTAACATCATTAAATCCACTTGTATCGTATGCTGAAAAATCTAGCTCTGTTTTATATGAATCATTCCCGGTATATTTATAATAAATATACTTATAAGTGTTTTCATAATCTGAAATCTCTTTATCTTTCCTTAAAATCTCTAACACCATATCAATTGAAGTTAGGTATTCACTCTCAATATCAGATTTATCTTTTTCATCTCCTGCATATGATATATTTTGCATAAAAGAAGCACATATGAATATAGCTACAATTTTTATAAATATACATTTATTAACAAGTTTATTTATTGAATTTCTTTTTTTATCTTTTGATATAGCTTGTACTTTTCCTTTTTTTATTTTCATATATGCTCCTCCATTTGGATTTTACTATAACTGAACCTCAATTTCTTCTGTATTTTCCATATTTTCTGTATCTAATATTGCAGAAGAAAATACAATTTTATCATCATTAATATCTGCACTATATTGTTTTATAAATTTTAATTTTATGTCTTTTGTTACTCCTGCATAATATTTAAAGCTATTTATTCCAGCTTCATAATTTGAACAATTTATTTTTGTTTCTTCATTAGTTTCCAAATACGTACTAGAAACAGAATTTAAATTATCTAAAATAATTTCATTATCGTTCTTGTTTTCTACTTTTATGCTATATATTTCATAATCTTTAAATACATCCACATAATTTATAGTAAATTTAATATTGTTAATTTCTTGTTCTTTGTTTAATTCTTTTCTTTTTATATATCTATTTACATTTAGCTTTTTATTTTCGCTATCAATTGTAATATAATCTTGAAATTTTTCACTATCTACATTACCTGTTGATAAAATATCTCCTGTATATGTAACTAAATATGTAACAAAATTTTCAGAATCTATCCAATTTTTTACATCTATAGATTTTTCACTTTTAAAAACTGTTTCTATGTAATTCTTTGTAAAAGTTTCTATATTGGGATATAGGTTTTCTTTACATTCGTCACCTAACATATTGTATGCCTCATTTACAT
>CAJKKA010000009.1 GCA_905200315.1 uncultured Clostridium sp. | reverse complement strand
ACCATACTTAGAGTTACACCGGAAAGGATTAAAAGTACGATTATTGTTATTATTAAGGCGATTAAGGTAATAGCTGTGTTAGAGGTTGGATGTTGGAGGTTTGAGCGTTTGACATTATTTTTATATTTCGGTTTTGTTAGCAATTGTAAAAATTGTGCGTCCTTAGGGCGACCCGTTCTATCGTCTTTTTCTATTTGCGGGCGGACAGAGGCGTCCGCCCCTACAACGTTTAATTCTATTCTTTCAAATGTTACAACATTATATTTATTTGCATCACTATTTGAGGCATTTATGAAAATGTCTCTACTTTCTTTTTTATTTTTATTATTTAAAATACCTGTGTGTATATTCAACGTTTTTTTCATTCAAATACATCTCCTTCTTTTGTTTTTTGGACACAAAAGTACCGTTTCTTTACCTTTGCCTTTTTCTTATTTTGTATTTTACTTTAAATATTTGTAAATTGCAAATTTTTATGTCTTTTCCATTTTTAATTCATTATTAGTAGATAATCCCCCTATACTCCATTACTTATTTTTTCTCTATTGAAAATACTGTGTTCCTATACCAAATTCTTATTTTATTTTTATTTGAAAATTATATATATATTCTAAAACAAGCATTTCATATAGTGCAAAAAAGTGGCTTCGCCACGCGGGTCGTCGGGGACGCCGACCCCTACATTCAAAATAGGAATTTCCTATAATACAAAAAAGGCAACCAATGGTTGCCTTTAATTTTTATCCAAATATTCCTTTTTTCTTTATTGGTGGTTGTTCGTTCATTGTTTTTGCTAATTCAACTAACAAATCTCTTTGTTCTTTTGTTAGTTTTTTTGGTGTTTGAACTATTAAATTATATATAAAATCTCCATATGTGTTACCGTTTAATGATTTAAATCCTTTATTTCGTATTGCAAATTTGGTTCCAGTTTGTGTTCCTTCTGGTACTTTCACTCTTTCTTTGCTTCCATCTACCATTGGAATTTCTATTTCTGCCCCTAATGTGGCTTGTGTTATTGTTATTGGAATTTCGCAATAAACATTTTTTCCGTCTCTTGTATATAGAGAGTTTTTCTTTACATGCACTGTTACATATACATCTCCATTTTGAGCACCTTTTTCTCCAACATTGCCTTTTCCTCTTACCACTATTGTCTGATTATCTGCAATACCTGCTGGAATTTCTATATCTAATTTTACTTGTTTACGAATTTTTCCTTTTCCTTTACAGTCTATACATGGTTCTTCTATTATTTCTCCCGTTCCATGACAGTCTGGACATGGCACCTCTGTTTGAATTTGCGCAAAAATTATGTTTTGCATTTGTTTTATTTTTCCTGTTCCGTTACATTTTCCACACTTTTTAGGTGATGTTCCGGGCTTTGCTCCTGTTCCACTACATTTTTCACATTTTTCGTATCTATGTAATGCAATTTCTTTTTTTACTCCTAAAAAAGATTCCTCAAAAGTTAAATCTATATTTAATCGTATATCTTCACCTTTATATGATCTTGTAGTTTGTCTTGATGAGGTTCTTGCTCCACCAAATCCTCCTCCAAAAAATGAAGAAAAAATGTCATCGAAACCGTCAAATCCATCAAATCCTGATGTTGAATATGAGTAATATCCACCATTTTGTCCTCCACCAAATCCTTGTGGTCCATCATGTCCAAATTGGTCGTACATTCTTCTTTTCTGTGGGTCAGATAAATTTTCGTATGCTTCATTCACTTCTTTGAATTTTGCTTCTGCTTCTGCTTTATTATTAGGATTTGCATCTGGATGGTATTTTTTTGCAAGTTTTCTATATGCTTTTTTTAATTCTTCATCTGTTGCATTTTTATTTACTCCTAATACTTCATAATAATCTCTTTTATTTGACATTATTGCCTCCAAAATATTGTAGGGGCGACCAATGGTCGCCTTTTACAATTAATTTTATGGCGGTCAATGACCGGCCGCTACATCAATATTTCTTGTTTTTGGGCACGGAGCACCGTGCCCCTACATTTACTCATCTTTTTTGTCGTCTGATTCTACTTCGTAGTCTGCATCGTGAACTGTTTCACTTTCTTGTGCACCTGCTGCATTTTGGTTTGCTCCTTCTGTTCCGTTTGGTGCTGCTTGTTTGTATAATTTTTCTGTTACTTCATAGAATGCTGTTGTTAATTTTTCTGTTGCTGCTTTTATTGCTTCTGTATCGTTTGTTTCTAATGCTTTTTTAACATTGTCTATTTCTGTTTCTACTTTTGCTTTTTCTTCTCCGCTTATTTTGTCTCCAACTTCTTGTAATGTTTTTTCACTGTTGTATACTAAACTTTCTGCATTGTTTTTAACTTCTATTTCTTCTTTCTTTTTCTTATCTTCTGCGGCATGTGCTTCTGCATCTTTAACAGCTTTATCTATATCTTCATCTGTTAAGTTTGTGCTTGCTGTAATAGAAACATTTTGGCTATTTCCTGTTGCCATATCTTTTGCAGATACGTGAACTATACCGTTTGCATCTATATCAAATGTAACTTCTATTTGTGGTACTCCTCTTGGTGCTGCTGGTATTCCTGTTAATTGGAATCTTCCTAATGTTTTATTGTATGCAGCCATTTCTCTTTCTCCTTGAAGAACGTGTACTTCAACTGATGTTTGACCATCTGCTGCTGTTGAGAATATTTGTGATTTTTTAGTTGGTATTGTTGTATTTCTTTCTATTAATTTTGTGAATACTCCACCATATGTTTCAATACCTAATGATAATGGTGTTACATCTAGTAATACTAAGTCTTTTACATCTCCTGATAATACACCACCTTGAATTGCTGCACCTATTGCAACACATTCATCTGGGTTTATACCTTTATCTGGTTCTTTTCCTGTTATTTTCTTAACCATTTCTTGTACACATGGAACTCTTGTAGATCCACCAACTAATAATACTTTGTGAATATCGCTTGCTGTAACTCCAGCATCTTTCATAGCTTGTTCTACTGGAACTCTTGTTGCTTCAACTAAGTCGTGAATTAATTCTTCGAATTTAGCTCTTGTTAAGTTTACATCTAAGTGTTTTGGTCCTGTGCTATCTGCTGTTATAAATGGTAAGTTAATTTGTGTTTGTTGCATTCCTGAAAGTTCTATTTTTGCTTTTTCTGCTGCTTCTTTAAGTCTTTGCATTGCCATTTTATCTGTTTTTAAGTCTATTCCATTTGTTTTTTTGAATTCACTTGCTAAGTAATCTATTATTGCATTATCAAAGTCATCTCCACCTAAATGTGTGTTACCATTTGTAGATAATACTTCAAATACTCCATCACCGATATCTAGAATAGAAACGTCGAATGTTCCTCCACCTAAATCGTATATTAATATTTTTTGGTCTTGATCTTCTTTGTCCATTCCAAATGCTAATGAAGCTGCCGTTGGTTCATTTATAATTCTTAATACTTCTAATCCTGCAATTTTTCCTGCATCTTTTGTTGCTTGTCTTTGGCTATCGCTAAAGTAAGCTGGTACAGTAATAACTGCTTGAGTAACTTTTTGTCCTAAATAGCTTTCTGCATCTGCTTTTAATTTTTGTAAAATCATTGCAGATATTTCTTGTGGAGAGAATTCATCTCCATCTATATTAACTTTTTCAGCTGTTCCCATTTTTCTTTTAATAGAAATAACTGTGTTATCTGGATTTGTAACTGCTTGACGTTTTGCTATTTGTCCTACAAGTCTTTCTCCATTTTTTGTAAAACCAACAACAGATGGTGTTGTTCTAGCACCTTCGCTATTTGGTATTACTACTGGCTCTCCTCCTTCCATAACAGCTACACATGAATTTGTTGTTCCTAAGTCAATTCCTATAATTTTTCCCATAATTTTTTACTTCCTTTCTTTTGAGGTTTTTCCTCTAATTTATATTTTTTAAAATTAATAACTATTTTCTAGGTCGACAGAGGCATCGACCACTACACATAATAAATTGATAAGATGTGCATTTTTTGATTAAATTCTAGCCGAAGTCATACGTGTGTACGTCGAGGTTAGAATTTATGAATAAAAATGTGCAGATTGTTGCTTTTAATCGATTTAGTTGGCTACTACAACCATACTATGCCTGATTACTTTATTTCCAAACTTATATCCTTTTCTGTATTCTTGTACTATTTCTTGGCTTTCTTTGCTTTCATCTTGTACGCTACTTACGGCTTCGTGCAATTCTGGATCGAAGGTTGTTCCTATGGCTTCAATTTCTTCTACACCTTTGCTTTTTAAAACATCTTTAAATTGTTTTAAAACTAATTCTACACCTTGTTTATAATTTTCGTCCTTTGTTTCAACTTTTGCTGCATTTTCTAAATTATCTAAAACCGGTAAAACAGCTTCTACAACATCTCCTAAAATTGAACCATATAGATTTTCTCTTTCTTTGCTACTTCTTTTTTTGTAGTTTTCAAATTCTGCCATAACTCTTTTGTATCTGTCTGTAAGTTCTTCTAGTTCTTCTTGCTTTTTTTGTAATTCTTCTTTGCATTTTCCTTTATGATGTTCTTCGTTTTTTACTTTTTCTTCTACATCCTTAACTTCTTCTTTGTTTTCTTCTGACATATGTACCTCCTTATTCATTATTATCATTTAATTTTTTGCTAATATATTTCATAACAGATATTACTTTACTATAATCCATTCTTTTTGGTCCTATTATTCCAATAGTTCCTAAATCTTTATTTCCTACTTTATGCTTAAAGGTTACAACACTAAAATCTTTTAATTCTTTTTGGTCATTTTCGTCACCAATATAAACATTTATATCTTTTGCAAATCCACTATTTAATATATCTGCTACAACTTCTTTTTCATCTAATACATTAATAAAGTTCTTTGCAATTTCTAAGCTTTTAAACTCTGGTAAATCAAAAGATTTATTTGCTCCTTCTAAATATAATTGATGATTTTCTTGATAAATTACTTTTCTAAGCTGCTCTATTATTGGTTTTATAACTTTAACACTATCTTTCATTTCTGTAATAATATATTCTTCAAGCGGTCTATCTATTTTTTCTAATGGTTCACCTTTTAGTTTATTATTGAAAAAAGTATTTAAAGTATATACTTGATTTTCATATATATCTTCATCAAATCTTATTATTGTCTCCTTAACCATTCCTGTATCTGTCATAATAACTGCCATAAGCATTCTTGAGCCTAATAGGACAAATTTTATTTCATCTATATATTGCGTTGTTGGTGTTGGTCCTATTGCAACTGTAGTATAATGTGTTATTTCTGATAATGTATTTGTTGCAATTTTTGTTAAATCTTCCATTTCATCTACTTTTGTTTCCAATTGTTTTTGAATATATTGAATTTCTTCTAAAGTAAGTTCATTATCTTGCATTAATTCATCAACATAGTATCTATAACCTTTTTCAGAAGGAACTCTTCCAGCTGAGGTATGAGGTTTATCTAACAAACCTAATTTTTCTAGCTCTGCCATTTCGTTTCTAATTGTGGCACTACTATATTCCATACCATAATTTTTTACTAAACTAGCTGAACTAACCGGTTCTGCTGTATTTATATATTCTTCAACTATAGCTTGCAAAATTCTCTTTTTTCTATCATCTAACAACTTATTTTCCTCCTTGTTTAGCAGTCAAGTTATTAGTTTGCTAACTACTTGCTATATATTATACCCAACTTTAGCACTTGTCAACCCCTTTTGCTAATTTTTTTATATTTTAATTTCTTTATCCAAATATGTTGAATATATGTATATTTTATCTACTCTTCTGTTTAAAGCTTCTTCTAGTGCTTTTTTGTATAATTCTAATTGAATTTTATATTTTTCTTTTAAAGTATTTTCATTCTTGTTTTCTACATAATCTGTTTTATAGTCTAGCAATACAAGTTCATTTTCTTTATTTATGTAGTATAAATCTATAATACCTTGTACTAAAATTGGAGTTGTTGTTTTTCCTCCATATATTTTATTTGATGGTATATTTATATAAAATGGCTTTTCTTTTTCTACTATTTTAGCTGTTTTTAATTCTTTGTATATTTTGCTTTTTGTAAAGTTAAGTATTTTTTCTATATTTATGTTTTCCGCTTCTAAACTTGTTATTATTTTTTTGTTTTCTAATTCAGCTATCATCTCTTTTATACTTGAATATGTATATTCTTTTCTAAAGTCTAATTTTTGCATACATAAATGCACTAAAGTTCCCTTTCTAGAAGCTGAAACTTTTTCTTCTGCAATAAATTTAGGTGATTGCATTATTATTTCTTGTTGTAATTCATTTTTTATTTTATTTTTCTTTATTTCACTTACACTCATTTTACTTGCAATTTTAGTTAATTCTTCATTTTTGTACTTCCAATTTATTTTATCTAAATATTCTTTATCTAACATTTTTACATATTTTAATTTTTCATTAATAACTTTAGAAAGCTTTTCATTTTCTTCTTGAAGATCTTCATTTTCTAATATTTCATTTTTATTTATAATATTAAATTCAAAAAATTCTTTCATTGTTTCTTTATTCTTTAAATAAACATATTCTATCCAATGCATATAGCTTAAGTATCTTTGCATTGTTAATTTTGATATTTTTTTATTTTTAAATATTTCAACAGTATTTTCTTTTTCCTTTATTTCTTCTTCTGCATCTCTAGAAGTACCTGTTATATATAACTTTTCTTTTGCTCTTGTAAGAGCAACATACAATACTCTCATTTCCTCTGAAATATTCTCATTTTTTATTTTTAACTTTATCGCTTCTTTGGCTAGTGTATTATATTCTATTCTTTTTCTGTAATCTATATATTGTGGTCCAATTCCTAAATCGTGGTCTAATAGAATACTATTTTTTAAATCGTTCATATTAAATTGTTTTGAGCTATTACATAAGAAAACAACAGGAAATTCCAGCCCTTTACTTTTGTGTATACTCATAATTCTTACAACATCTTCATTTTCACCTATTATTTTTGCTGCATCTAAATCTCCACTGCTTGTTTTTATTTTTTCTATAAAATTAATAAAATTAAATAACCCAGTAAAACTTGCATTTTCATATGCTTTAGCCTTTTCAAATAGCATTTTTAAGTTTGCTTGTCGTAAACTTCCGTTTTTCATTAGTCCTACATATTCATAATATGAGGTTTCTTCATATATTTTCCAAATTAATTCATCTAAGCTTAAATATTCTTGTTCTTCTCTCCACTTTTCTATTTTATTTAAAAAGTTTTCTATTTTAGCTCTCAAACTATTATTAACTTGTAATATTGCTTTTTGTATGCATTCATAGAAATTACAATGCCTATCTACTAATCTAATTTCTACTAATTCATTATCTGTAAATCCACCTATTATACTTCTTAACACTGCTACAAATGGTATATCTTGCATAGGATTATTTATTATTTTAAGTGTAGCCATAATTGTTTGAATTTCTGTACTTTCTAAATATTCTGAGGATGAATCGCTATACACTGGTATATTTGCTTCTGCTAATGTTTTCTCATATATAGGTGCTACATTTGAGGTAGCTCTTAATAAAATTACAATATCTTTGTATTTTATATTTCTATATTGTTTTTGTTTAATATCATAAACTTGAAACTTATTTTCTATTAATTCTTGTATTTTGTTGGCAACAAATTTTGACTCTATCATATTTTTTTCTACTGGCTCACTATTTTCTTCTGTTTCTTCCTCTTCTTCATTTTCTTCATACATATCCCATTCATTTTGTTCTTCGTCTTTTAAATTTATTAAATAGCATTCTGCCTTTGCATCATTTCTTTCTGGATAGCTTGCACCCAAATTTAAGTATTCGTTTTCATTATATTCTATATTACCAAGTTCTTTTGACATTATCTCTTCAAAAATTATATTTGTTAAATTCAGTACTGTATCTCTACTTCTAAAATTTTTAAATAATTGTATTTTTAAAGAATCTTCCTCAGCTTTGTTTTCTTTTAATTTGTATGAATTGTATTTTTCTAGAAATAATTCTGGTCTTGCTTGTCTAAACTTATAAATACTTTGTTTAACATCGCCAACCATAAATACATTCTTTCCTGTTGATATTTTACTTAAAATATATTCTTGAACTAAGTTACTATCTTGGTATTCATCTATTGCAATTTCTGTGAATTTTTTCATGTAGCTTTTAGCTACATCTGTTGGAATATAATTACCTTTTTCATCTTTTTTTACTAATATTTTTAAAGCGAAATGTTCTATATCGTTAAAATCTATTATATTTTTCTCTTTCTTTTTTTGGCTAAATCTTTCTGAAAATTCTATAACTATGTTTTTTAATATTCTTAAATAGTTATATGTAAATATAATATCTTCCACTGCTTCTTTTGATGTATATTTTATCATTTCCTTCTTTTGGTCGTTGAATTTTTTATTTATGTTTTTTCTTCTTTCATATGCTGAATCTTTTATATTTGAAGTTATTTTTTTATCTGTTGGCCATGTTTTAAATTTAAAGTTTTCTAATTTTTTTATCATTTCATCCCAATTATTTGTTTTTAATTGTTCTAAATTTTCAATATCAAGTTTAACTATTTTTGAATATTTTTCTAGCTCGTAATTTGTATCAAGCATTTCTACAACATTTTCTAGATTTGTTTTTGTTTCTTCTATAAACTCAAAATAATTATTTATTAATATTTTTCCCCATATTGTTTCTTCAAAATTTATATTTGAATCTATATTAAATTTATCTACCGCTTCCTCAAACCATTCATTCGGAAATGGACTGCTTTGAATGAATTTATATATATCTAAAATTAGCTCTCTTAATTCATCGTCTCCTCTGTAACTTGAATATGTTTCAACTAATTCAAGAAATTCCTTATCTCCGCTATTATATTTTTCTTCAAATAATTCATCTAACACATCCATTTTTAATAGTTCGATTTCTGAACTTTCACCTATTCTAAAATTTGGTGAGATATCTATTTCAAAAAAGTTATTTTTTATTACTTCTAAACAAAAAGAGTGAATTGTACTTATATTTGCCTTGTTTAATAATGTTATTTGTCTTTGCAAATGGCTATCTTCTGGATTTTCTTCTATTTTTTTGTATATAGCCTCTAAAATTCTTTCTTTCATTTCACTTGCAGCGGCATTGGTAAATGTAACAATTAATATGCTATCTATATCTATTTTATCTTTTATTATTTTTTGAATCATTCTTTCAACTAAAACTGCAGTTTTTCCACTACCGTGCGGCAGCAGCAACTAAAATATTACTCCCTTTTTCTTCAATAGCTAATTTTTGTTCGTCAGTCCATTTTGTTTCGCTCATCGTTACTCCTCCAAAATTTTTTCATATTTATTAATAAAATTTACACATATATATTATAATAAAGTTTTTAAGATGTAAACACAAAAATTCCCCAAAGTATTCAAAATACCTTAGGGAATTTCTTTATTTACAATTATTCATATAGAATTTTCTTTCTGCTAATTTATCTTGTACTCCTCTTAAAGCTTCTCCAAATCTTTGGAAGTGTACTACTTCTCTTTCTCTTAAATATCTTAATGGATCTATTACATCTGGATTATCTCTACATAAATCTATTAATTTTTCATAAGTTGCTCTTGCTTTTTGTTCTGCTGCTAAGTCTTCTTGTAAGTTTGCTATTGGATCTCCTTTACATGCAATATATGCTGCTGTAAATGGAGCGCCTGCTGCTGATTGTGGATATACATCTACGCCGTGGTCTGTGTAATAAGCTCCTAATCCAGCTTTTTCTATTTCTTCTATACTAGCTCCTTTTGTTAATTGATGTACTATTGTTCCTACCATTTCTAAGTGAGCTAATTCTTCTGTACCAATATCATTTAATATTGCTTTTGCGTTTTGGTCTGGCATTCCAAATCTTTGAGATAAATATCTTAAAGATGCTGCAAGTTCACCATCGGGACCTCCATATTGTGATATTATTACTTTTGCTAAACGAGGATCTGTACATTTTATATTTATTGGGTATTGTAATGTTTTGTTATAAGTCCACATTAAAATTCACTCCTTTCCCATGGCCATGGTTCTTCTATCCATCTCCATTTATTGCATGGATAATTTATTGTTAATGGGCCAAATACTTTTTGATATTTATCTTTTAATACTTTACATTCTTTACAATATTCTTTGTGTAAACATATTGCTTTTTCATCATCTGGGTGTGTATCTAAATATAGAGCAAGTTCATTTATTGAAAATTCTAAACAACGTATTTCTTGTAACATTTCTCCTCTTATTTGATTTTTTTCACAACAACTTTCTGGCATTTCTGCTTCATTACTGCAATTTTCTTGTGATAATGGCATCATATTAGAGTTGCAACCACATCCATTATTGCAACCGCAATTTCTATTTTCATCTTCTAATGACATGTGTTACACCCCTCTCCTATTTTATTCATATCTTCTATAAATTGTATTTCTTCCATACTTTGACCTGGTCTGTATGGGCTTACAAGTTCTGGAAATATTGTTCCCATTTTTAGTCCTACACAAGGTGTAAATACATCTTCCATTTGTTGTACTGGAACATAGCTTTGACCATACATTGGATTTGTTGGAAATCCTGTGTCCTCTTCATCAAATCCACAATCACAACTATTTTTACTACAAGAACAACAATTTTGTACATTATTGCATTTTGTTTCTAACATATCATTGCTAATATTGTTACAGTTATTCATATAACAACATCTTCTACATCTTCTAAACATATTATAACTCCTCCTAATTTCAAGTTATAATATATATTATTATTTTATTTTTTCTTTTGTGACAAAATTTGACAACAAAAAAAGAATCTAAAAATTTAGATTCTTTTTTTGTTTTTATTTTGCGTAGTCGATTGTTCTTGTTTCTCTTATCATATTTACTTTTATTTGTCCTGGATAATCCATTTCGTTTTCTATTTTCTTTGCTATATCTCTTGCTAGTACTACCATTTGACTATCACTTATTTTATCTGGTTTTACCATTATTCTTACTTCTCTACCAGCTTGTATTGCGAAAGATTTGTCTACACCTTCAAAAGTATTTGCAATAGATTCTAGTTGTTCTAGTCTTTTTATGTATGCTTCTAATGTTTCTCTTCTTGCTCCTGGTCTAGAAGCTGATATAGCATCTGCTGCTTGTACTAAAGCTGCTTCTATTGTTTGTGGTTCTACATCTCCATGGTGTGCTTCTACTGCATTTATAACTTTTTCGTTTTCTTTGAATTTTCTTAATATTTCTACACCGATTTCAACGTGTGTTCCTTCCATATCGTGGTCTAATGCTTTACCTATATCGTGCAATAAACCTGCTCTTCTTGCAAGTGTAGCATCTAACCCTAATTCTTCTGCCATTATTCTAGCTAAGTTTGAAACTTCTATAGAATGATTTAATACATTTTGACCATAACTTGTTCTGTATTTTAGCTTTCCTATTAATTTTACAAGTTCTGGATTAAGCCCCATAACTCCTGTTTCTAAAACAGCTCTTTCACCCTCAGATTTGATTACAGCTGCAATTTCTTCTTTGGCTTTTTCTACCATTTCTTCTATTTTAGCTGGATGAATTCTTCCATCTTCTATTAATTTTTCTATAGCTAATTTTGCAACTTCTCTTCTTAATGGGTCAAATCCTGAAATAACAACAGCTTCTGGAGTATCATCTATTATTAAATCTATTCCTGTTAATGTTTCTATTGCTTTAATATTTCTACCTTCTCTACCTATTATTCTTCCTTTCATATCATCATTTGGAAGAGATACTATAGATACTGTTGTTTCTGAAGTATGGTCAGCAGCACATTTCTGTATTGCATATCCAATAATTTCTTTAGCATTTTTATCTGCTTCTTCTTTGTATTTTTCATTTAATTCCCTAATTAACAAAGCCTTTTCGTTTGTAATTTGTTTGTCTACTTCATTTAAAATTTGTTCTTTGGCTTCGTCTCTAGTTAAACCTGATATTCGTTCTAATTCTTCTATTTGCTTATTAATTTCTTCCTCTAGTTGATTTCTTCTTTGTTCAATTTCTTCGTCCTTCTTTACTATTTCCTTTTCTTTGTTCTCTAATTTCTCTGAACGTTTCTCTAGGTTTTCTTCTTTTTGAATCATTCTTTTTTCTTGTTGTTGAACATCGCTTCTTCTTTCCTTTATCTCTTTATCTAATTCATTTCTAGCATTCATAATTTCTTCTTTTGCTTTAATTATTTCTTCTTTTTTTAAGTTTTCTGCATCTTTTTTTGCATTATCTACTATTTTTTTTGCTTCTTGTTCTGCACTTTGAATTTTAGATTCAGCAGTTTTCTTTCTTAACATCATTCCAACTGGAATAAAAACTACTCCTGAGATAAGAACAGCGATGATTACGATTGCAATATTCATAATCAATCTCCTTCTTTCTATTTAATTTTCAATGTACTTTTATATATATAAATTTATCTCTTTTATATAATTTAAGATACATTTATATTTTATATGTATTATTGTAAACTGTCAATAGTAAATAGAAATTTTCTATAATAAAAAAGTGGCTTCGCCACCCGGGTCGTCGGGGACGCCGACCCCTACATCAAAAACAGGAATTTCCTATAATATAAAAAAGACGACTTTGTCGCCTTTTAGTTCTATGCTCTTGGATGAGCGCTTTTATATACATTTTTTAAACTTTCATCTTGAAATTGCATATATACTTGTGTTGATGATATATCTGAATGACCAAGCATTGTTTGTATTGCTTTTAGATCTGCTCCATTTTGTAGTAAATGTGTAGCAAATGAATGTCTTAATACGTGTGGTGTTATATCTTTATTTATATGAGCTTGCTCTTTATAAAATTTTACAATTTTCCAGAAACCTTGTCTTGTAAGTCTTTTTCCATTTATATTAACAAATAAAGATTTTTCATCTTCTGACTTTATTAATATAGGTCTTGCTTCATCTATATATTCTCTTAATGCTTTTATAGAAATTCCACCCAATGGAATATTTCTTTGTTTGTTACCATATTTACATGTAACATATCCTTCATCCAAATGAAGATCTTCTATATTTAATGATATTATTTCTGTAACTCTCATTCCTGTAGCATATGCAAATTCTAGCATTGCTTTATCTCTAGTTCCTTTAAGGTCAACATCTTTTGGTTGATCTAATAATAATTCTACTTCTTGAGATGTTAGTACACTTGGGGCCTTTTTTTCTATTTTTGGAGATTGTATTCCTTCTGTAGGGTCTTCTTTAATTTTTCTTGTACGCAATAAAAATTGATAAAATGAACGTATTGAGGCTAAATTTCTTGAAACAGTAGAAGTTTTCTTTCCAACTTCTTCTAAGTATTTTAAATATCTTTTTATATCTTCGTTTTTAACTTTTGAATAGTTGATTCTATTCTTTTCTAAATAATTGCTATATTGAGCAATATCTCTTCTATAAGATTGTAGTGTATTATTTGATAATTTTTTTTCGTTTTGTATAAATTCTAAGAATAGTTTAACTTGTTTTTCCATTATTAGCTCCCCTTGTCTTATAAATAATTTAGTTTTTGCTCTTTACATAAACTTCTTATGTTATATCACAAAACTTATGTGAATGTAAATACTTTTTTTGTAATTTTATATATATTTTGCAAAAAAAATTAACAAGTTTGTTGATAGAAAAACTTCTATAAATGAAGATATTATAATTCCTATTATTCCCAATGATGAAATTATAGAATGCCTGCAAATTTCTAATCTTATATTTTCTCTATTTTTATTTTTAATTATCTTTTTATATAATTTACTTCCACTTACAGCTATTAAAATAATACTTGGAATAAATACAATATTTTGCAAGAATATTCCTATTATAGATATTAATATTCCTTGCTTTGCACCTATTACAGCTAGAATTGCAGCAATTGTATATCCAAAACAAAACCCTCTATATCCAATAATTCCATAAACTACTGGTATTCCTACAACTGTTGAACCTGCTATCCACAAAATTAATCCTATTAAAACGTCTTTTTTTATATCTGTTTTTACAATATTAAATTTATCTATTGAATTACCTTGTTTTATATTAGAAATAAACGTATTTACATAAGTTATTATTTCTTTTTTCCCTTCATCTTTTACATTGTTTATTAATAAAATACCAAAAACAACCCCTATAATAAATATTAATGAAATTATAATTATTTCTTTTATATTTTCTTCAATATATGTATATATGAGTTGTTTTTTCTTATTTATTCTCTTCATTCTTTCCTCCATTTTTCTTCTACATAATGTGTATGTAATAAAATGGATTTTAGAACAATTATTATTTTTTAGTTTCTATTTTTCCGTAGTTTCCTCCACCACCTGAGTGTATTCCTAATTTTCCTTCTCTTGCATCTACTATATTTCCTGCTATTTTACTTCCTACCACCGCTTCTATATCATCATAAGATAGTTTGTGTAATATATTCATTTCTGTTTCAAAATTATTTAGCAGTTTTTCTATCACTTTTGGTCCCACCCCTGGAATAAAAGATAATGGAATTTGGTATACATATTCTGGTCTATTTTCTGGACTCTTTGTTTCTGCTTTATCTTTTATTAATTCTATTCTATCAAAAACTCCAAATGTAACTTTTTCACTGCCACATATTGGACATTTGCTAACTGGCTCTTTTGTTTCTATTGTGTTGTTGCAATTGTCACAATATGTTCTATGGTATTTTCCAAGTTTTGGGTCTAATCCATAATTTGCAATTACTTTTCTTCCATCTTCATTTTTTAATGCTTTTATTATTTCTTTAAAAGATATATCTTCTACTTGCATTTTGTTATATTCTCTTGCAATTTTTGGCAAAGAATGTGCATCTGAATTTGTTACGAATGTTTTTCCCTCTAATTCTGAGATTGTATCTGCTAAATATGTATCTGAGCTTAATCCTAATTCTACTGCAAAAATTTTATTGTATTTTTCTTTAAATATATTCTCAATTCTATCTGTGCAATTTCCATAATAACTTTTAAATGGTGTAAATATGTGTGCAGGTATTAATATTCCATTATATTTTTCAACTATATCTATTAATTCATATCCGGATATATCTGCTCTTTGAGTACTAAGTGTGATATTTTTTATATGTGTACTCATTTCTTTTGAAAATCCTTTTATATCCTCTAGGTGTGGAAAGAAACATACATTATGAGCAGCTCCTTTTTTCCCATTTCTTCCTACTTCCGAAGTTTCTACTTCACTTCCTAATAAAATACAAACTTTGTCTTTATAAATTATTCCTCCATCTTTTATTTCGTAAGCTTCTCCATTTTTTAAAAAGTTTTCTATATCTTCTATTACGTAAGGTGATGCACAATCTATAATCCCTACAACTTGTATTCCTTTTTTATCTACACATTCTTTTGCTATGTTTGCAAAATTTAATGAACGTGCTGCTGTAATTTTTATTGGTTTATTACTTTCACTTCTTCCTATGTGTACATGTAAATCTGCAAATATTTCATACATTTTTTATTCCATCCTTTATTATATATTTATTTAAATATAGCAGGGTACTTTCCCTGCTTTTTTCTTTCGTTTAATATTCTATTTCTCCTATTCCAAATCCATCTGTAGTTCTTTCTTCTCTTGAATATCCTGCTATATATCCTGTATTTTGTCCTTCTATTTTCTTCATACTATCTAATTTTCTTTTGTTTATATATTCTTCCATACCCTCATACATATTTTCAACACCATTTTTTTGTATGTATCCAATAATTTTTTCTGTATTTTTCCTTACATTTTCACCAATCTCACTTGCATTTCTTTCTACATTTATTAATTTTGTAAATTTACTTATACGTTTTTTACCTTCCATTATATTGCTATTCCCTCCTCTTGGGCTACAAATTTTTTAAAGACCTGTAAATACATATTATCTACATTTCTTAAATTTCTATATTCTAGTAAAGTCATTGCTTCATCTATAGGAAAGCCTCTTCTCTCTGGTCTATCTAATAATAAACCACCCAAATTATCTACTAATTCTAATATGTCACCTTCTGGTTCTCTTGGAGCAGAACCACTATACCTGTTTACTTGCTCACATATTTTACAAAATCTTTCTGGAAACCCTAAAGTTCTTAAATAATCTGCCCCTTCTTTTGCATAAACTTTTAATCTTGAAATATCTGCCGGATCTTTCATTTTTTTACATCCACATAAAAGGCATGCAGTAATTACCCAATTTTTATCTATTCCGGGTAAATTAGCTTCGTCTAAAAAAAGCCTAGCAATCTCAGTTTTTAATATTACTGAATTATCAAAAAATATATCCGATCTTTTTTGTAAATAATAAACAATCTCTAATTTTTTTACATAATTTTGTTCATTAAGAATATAATCTGCAAAGGTTTCCATATTTATCCCCCTTGTACTCACTAATTTCTTTAATTATATTTCAACAATTAACTTTATTCAATATATAATTACAAATGTAATAAAAACGTAATATTTTTGTAATATTACGTTTTATCCTATAAAATCTTCTATAATTTTAATTATATTTTGCGTATTTGTTTTATACTTGTTAGGTTTAAAATTTGGTATTTTATTTATCGCATTTTCTAATTCTTCTACATCTTTAATTCCTATTATAAAACCTTGCATATTAAAATTTTCTACTATTTGTATTTGATGATTATTTACATGTTCTTTATATTCTTTCTTTCTTGGAATAGCAATTACTTTTTTATTTTGCCTTAGAGCTTCCGTTATGGAACCCACTCCACCATGTGTTATTATATAACTCGATTTGTTTATATATTCTACTAATTCTTTTTGTGGTACAAAGTCTATAATTTTCATTTTGTTACTTTTATACTTTGTATTTCCAGCTTGAACCACTACCTCATCTTTAATTATTCTTTTTTCAATAAGGTGTTCTATTTCTTTTAATAGTCTTTCAAATGAATTATCTTGTGTTCCCAATGTTACTAATATCATTAATAAATCGAACCTCCTAAAACAGCCTTTGGATATAATTTAAGCATCTCTTCCCATTGTACTATAAACAAGTCTGCAATTTTATAAATTAATCTTCCAGTTGCTGTTTTTGTATTTCTATTTGCAAATGTTTCTATGTATATAATTTTACTTCCAAATATTTTTCCAATGCAACACATTGGACCAGCCGTATGAGTTCCAGTTGTTACTATGTATTGTGGTCTGTATTTTATATAATAAAAAAGTGATAACCAACAATTTATGAATAATATAAATATATATTTTAGCAAATGAGCTCTTGTACCATATAATAAATATGATATTTTTTTTCCGTATTTTTCTTTTTCTTCTTCAGTTACTTTATCTTTTTCTGTTATTATATGGTAATTATATTTTTCAAACATTGACTTTAGTTGCATTAACTCGTTATAATGCCCACCTGTGCTTGATATAAATAGAACACGTTTCATTTGAATTTCCTTTCAATTATTATTTTATTAATTGTTTATAAATCACCTTAAATTCTATTTTTGGTCTTTTTTAATTTCTGCAAATCTTTTTATTTTCATTGTTGTTGTTTTTTCGAATTCGTCTTTTTTGATTTCTAGGTTTTTAATTGCTTTGTATGAAGTTAATTCTCTGTTTACTTTTTTAATTTCTTCCCATATTATTTTACGTATTTCTTCTTCGCTTAGGTCTTTTCCGTGTAGTTCTTCTATTTCTTCATAATTTGGTATTACTTTAACAGATATTACAAGTTCTTTTTGCCCTTCTACTTCTTTTCCATATACCATACATTCTTTTATTTCTGGTACTTTACCTAACATCATTTCTATTTCTTCTGGATATATGTTTTTTCCATTTTGTGTTACTATTACGTTTTTGCTTCTTCCTGTTATGAATAAGAATCCATCTTTATCTAAGTATCCTATATCGCCTGAATTAAACCATCCGTCATACATTACTTCTTTTGTTGCTTCTTCATTTTCATAGTATCCAAGCATAACTGTTTTACCTTTTATCCATACTTCTCCTTCGCCTTTTTCGTTTGGATTATGTATTTTTATTTCATCTGGTAAAACTGCTTTTCCTGCTGAACCTACTCTTGGGTCAAAGTCTGGCGTTAGTGCTGCTATTGGTGCTGTTTCTGTAAGTCCATATCCTTGTAAAAATGTAATTCCCATATCTTGTACCCATTTTCCTACTTTTGGATCGATAGGTGCTGCTGCTGAAACTATTATTCTTAAATTTCCACCTAAATTGTCTAAAATTTCTTTAAATACTTTTCTTTTTAAATCTACACCTACAGATTTTAGTGCATTTGTAACATGAATCATAGAATTTACTATTGGTGCTTTTCCACTTTTATCTATAGATTTATTTATTTTTTTGTGTAGATTTTCTATTAATAATGGAACTGCAAGCAATGCTGTTGGCTTTGATTCTTGTAAGTTTGGTACTATATATTTTAATCCTTCACATATTGCTATTGAACATCCTCTTTCTATTGGTAATAATAGCCCTATTGTTGATTCGTAAGTATGATGAAGTGGTAAAACTGAGAAGAATCTATCTGTTGGATATATTTTTACATAAGGATTTACAGAATTTATATTTTCTGCTAAATTTCTATTACATATTTTTACACCTTTAGATTGTGAAGTTGTTCCAGATGTAAATATTAAAAGTCTAAATTCTTCTGGATCTATTTCAATTTCATTAAAACTGTTATCTCCATTTTTTACAATTTTTTTGCCTTCTTCTAAAACGTAGTTATAACCAACATTTCTTCCTTGCACCTTATCGTCTGAATTCATTTCAATAAAGTATTTTACAGATGGTAAATTATCTTGAATTTTACTTATTACATCTTTTTTCTTTTTAGAGTATATAACTGCAGATGTATTTGAACGATTAATTAAGTTTTCTATTTCATTTGCTGGTAACTCTTTATCTAAAGGAACTGCTATTCCAGCTCCACATAATAGTGCTAGATAAGATGTATACCAACAATAAGATGTTTCCCCTATTATTGCAATTTTTTCATCTTTTAAATTTAAAAATTTTGTAATAGCTGTTCCAAGTCCTACAACATCTTCTCCAAATTGTTTATATGTAATTTCTTTATATGGCTCTTTATGATCTTGTTTTTCTAAAGCAAATATATTTTCTGAATATTTTTCTATACTTGAATTAAATATTTCCTTTATTGTTTTGTAGTTTGTTTCTGGGTAATATTCGTGTTTTTTATTTCTTTCATTTATTTTTTTTGGGTCAATTTCTACATTTACTTCTTCTATGTTTTCTATGTCCTTCATTTTTAATTTTGGAAATTTAAAATTTGGTATTTTAAAATCTCTTAGGCTCATTTATTATCGCTCTCCTTTTATTTTTTATCCCTGTCA
Organism: uncultured Clostridium sp.; assembly: GCA_905200315.1. The sequence continues at coordinate 9,738 of CAJKKA010000009.1, read as the reverse complement.
TTATGTCACATTTTTTAAATTTTGTAAAGAAAAAAACGACCGTTGGGTCGTTTTTGTTTTAGTTTTCTCCTCTTCCTTCTGGAAGTGCATTCGAATTGTCTACTACAATTCTTATACTCATTATTGTTTTTATTGCTCTTCCTAGCTTGCTTTGTTTAATTCTTTGCCATAATGTTGGTTTTGCTTCAAAAGTTTCTGCAATGTATTGTTCTTCTGTAATTTGTTCAACTGTTGTTTCTTGAACAGGCTCTTGCACAGCTTGAACTGCTTTTTCTTCAATTGGTGCTGGAATAGCTTTTAATGCGTCTGCAACTTCTATTCCTATATAACTTAATGCTTTTGATCTATCTTCTATTCTTTCCATATCTATTTCAATATGTAAATTAGACTCTAAATTTGCAATTCTTGCATTTATAAGTTTTAATGCATCTTGGTAATTTTGAGATTTGTTTGTTCTTGCTCTACCAATTATCATTAAAGGCTCAGTCATATCTTCTCCAAATTTTTCTTTAGATTCTTTAACTGTATCTTTCCAATTCTTTTCTTTATTTTGTGCTGCTTCTAAAACTTCTTTTAATTCAGCACCTAAATTTATATTATTTTCTCTTTGTCTAATTAAACTTTCTATTTGTTTTGTATTTTCTTCAAATTGATTAGTTGCAAATTCAACTAATCCATAAGCAGCATTGTATACACTTGATGGAAAGTTTTTCTTTTTTGGATATTCTATTAAATATGTTTTGATAGATTCGATTAAGTCCTTAAAATAACTGTCTTCCTCTAGCTCAACAATTTGTTTTTTACTTTTTGGATTAATCATTCTTTGTACTTTATCAATATTTGATAATATTTTTTCTTCCGTGATAACCATTCTCACGTTTACTATGCCTGTTCTGTTTCTTCTAAATAAAGACATTGTAAACTCACCCTCCTTAATCATACGTATTATTGCTCTTAACGATTTCATTATACACTTTTCAACATAAAACTACAAGTAAAAAGTCGAAAAATCATATTATTTTTTTGTTACATTTTTGTAATATTTTTGTAATATTATCTTTTAATACCTTTTATAACTGATGTTTCAAGTTCTGTATACATTTTTTTTATATCTATTTCTTGATTTGTTTTCATTTTATATATTAAACTTGTACAGGTTGAAGCAAAAATTTCTGATGCTAAAACTTCTGAATCCATTTCTATTAATTCTTGCTTTTTTATTCCTTCTTTTATAATTTCTTCTACTGTTTTTATATAATCCATTACATATCTTCTGCAATTAGTATTTCTTTCTTCTGTTCCCCATATTTGACTTAATACTATTGTTATTAAATTCTCATATTTTTTTATTACTTTAATTTGTATTAATATAATCGCTTTAATTTTATCTATAGAATTATCTAACTTAGCTGTTTTTATTTGAATACTATTTTTTAATAATTTCATTCCTTCTTCTACTAAAAAATTAAAAATTTCCTCTTTGCTTGAAAAATGATAATACAACGTTCCTTTAGCGACTCCAACAGTTGCTGTTATCTCTTCAATGCTAGTAGATTCATATCCTTTTTCTGCAAATAATTTCATAGAAGTTTCAAAAATTTTCCTTTTTGTTTTATTCATATATAAATCACCTTTTATAAAAACATCGCACCATCAGTGCGATTTGCTTTATTTGGTGCCTTAGCAAAGGACGTATGCGAAAAACACCTTGCACAAAAGCACCTTATTATCCGTTTCAAAATTAGTTATAGCAATAGTTTCAAAGATATGTATACCCATATTGGTGTTTTTTGGTCTATCACTATATTTTTAATTTAACATAAATTTTTGTATTTAGCAAGGAAAATTTTACTTTTTAATAAAATTCTCTGATTTTTTTCTCAACAATTTTCTTATACCATATATTTTGATACTTTTATACTACTATCTTCTAGTTTTATATTCATATATTTAAACCTATCATTTTCAAATAATTTTTCTACTACAAATACTATGCTATATTTTGCTCTAGTAGCGGAAACATAGTATTTACAAGGAGAGTCTAAACCTGTTCCCTTCTGCAAAAATTCCTTATATTTTTTATTTGGAAATATTGCTACTCTATCAAATGTCATTCCTTTGCATTGTCCAAAATTTAATGAATCATAATCTGTTTTTGTTCTTGCATCAAATTTTAAAACTTGAGGTTTATACATTTTAAAGTACTGTTCAAAATCTTTTTTATCTAAAAGATATACTCCTTGATTTTCTTTGTTATATATTGTATCTGATTCTATTTTATTGTTGTCATCAAATATACTATTTGAAAACTCACATATTTCCTTTCCAAATCTTCTAGTTTTATTATTGAATCTTAATGTTATTATGCCATTTATTTCTAATTGTTTAAAATAATCTATAAAATATATTCCTGTTACTTTTTTATTCTTTTTAGCATTATATGTAGTATATGTTGATTGCTTAACATCACCAACACATTGTACACTTATTTTAGAATTAAAAAGTAAGTTTAATATCTCTATATCTTCGCCAGCCAAATCTTGTATTTCATCAATATAAATATGGGAATAAATATCTTCTAATCTTTGTATTACTTTACTATTTGAATTTACATTACTATCTATTGCAAATTCACTAACAGTATTAGACAATATATTATTATTAGAAAGTATATAGTGTTTAGGTGTTCCTCTAGAACTAAAATTAATATATCCATATTGATGATTGAAATCTATTGAGTTTATTATATTAATTCCTTTTAATATTGAACTTTGATATGGTTTTACTAACTCTCTCAATAAAAATTGAAACCATGACAAAATAATAACATTCTTATCTATTACACCATTATTTTGTTTTTTGTATTCCTTTTTAATTGAATCAATACCTTTATTAGTATAAGTTGTAATTAAAATCTTTTTGTTCGTTGTTTTTGCATTTTCTATTACTTCTTTGCAAATGTCATGCGTTTTTCCAGCTCCTGCAGCAGCCATAATAACAGCATTATTCGATTGCATCTAATATATATTGAGGATATCTTATATTTTTTTCATAATCAAAAATCCTCATACTCCATTCTGTTTTATTATTTTCCATAAAGTTCTTTATTTCTTCTCTTGTTTTTCCTTTCATTGATCCATTTTTTGATATTCCATCAATGAAATCATCCAAAATCTCGCCATTTATAGTATTGGCTGCTAAAATACTTGGCTCTAATGTATTTAAAGTTTCATCTTTTTCATAACAAATTCTTATATTTCTTTTTCCTATATATTTATCATATTTTTGTGTAATATTTTCATTTATATTACCATCATTATCTGTAACTAAAGTTATTTCTTTATTTACTAATATAGCAATATCGCAGTATCTCTTAAATGCTAATGCATTTACTGCAATAATATCTATTCCATCATTAATCGGTAATTTGTGGTACTTATCTTTATATGCCCTTTGTATAATCAAGTCATCTGCTGGTCCTTCAACTAAAATTACTTTGTTCGCTAAAATAACTCTTAAGGTATCAAAACCTGGTAATTTTTTAAAGTATTCTCTTGTATCATCATCTAAATTCTGTAAACTATTCACATTTCCATTATATACTATGTGTATATTTTGTAAATCTAATTTATTTGCTATATAACTACTATGTGTTGCAATAAAAATTTGCTTATCTTTGTTTTCTTCAATTTTAAAAATTAGTTTAGCCATATTAGTATAAGATAAATTGTTTTCAGGTTCTTCAATAATAAGTGTACTAACTGTCTCTTTATTATTTTGCAATGCTAATTCTATCTTCATTGAATTTCTACTTCCAAATCCTATATTATCAAACGGTATATTATTAACTGCTATCTCAATATCTTCTTTCCAATTATCAACATTCTCATCTTTTAAATTAATACTTATACTTTTTTCATTCAATTTTACATTTTCTTTCAATTTTGAATTTAATGCTTGTATATTTGGTATATTATTAAAACTCATTATGCTTTTTCTATATTCAGACCTTAACATAACTTTATCTTCATCTGATAAAAATTGCTCCATATTTTCTGAAACAAATCTATTTAACAAATTATTATAGTCTCTTTTTGAAGCATCAATTGTTGCAACTTTAAATGGTAAATACTTGCTAGTAATACTATTTCCATGAAAGCCAATAAATTCAATTTTGTAAAATTCCAGTGGTATATCAAGTATCTCACCTTCTTTTAATTTTCTCTTATAAATATCTGCATTATCTTGATTAAATGTATAATAAAATGCTATTCCTGGACAGTCTTCTCCCAATGTATTATTTGTTCCTCTAAATTCAGAATCTTCTTTATTTTTACAATAAGCTTCTATCATTATTTCTGGCAATTCAGCATATTTTCCACTTTTTATGTTTTCTATATAATTCTTTCTTACTTCATAATTAAAAAAATTAGCTGTAATTTGTCTATCTATAAAATAGCCATTAATTTTTCCTGTTGTTATTAAATTTACAATCTCAAGAATAGTACTTTTTCCTGCATCATTTTCACCCACAAAAATATTTACATTATCATTTAAATGTATGGTTTTTTCTTGAAATATTTTATAATTCTTCACTTTTATTTTATCTATTACCATATTAATATATACTCCATATTATTTCTATTTTCTAATTCCACACTGTGGAACCACTCTATTCTTTATCTTCAAATTCTTCCTTTTGTTTTTCAATTTCTCTCGCTAATTCTTCTTCTGTTGGTAAATATAATTGATATTTTGATGCAAATAAATTCTTATTATCATTAAGAACAGAATATTTTACTATTGTATCTTTTTTATCTGAGCATAGTATTATTCCTATTGTCGGATTATCATCTTCTGACTTTATTTCATTATCATAGTATCTAACATAAAAATCCATTTGTCCAATATCTTGATGGGTTAGCTTGTCTAATTTCAAATCAATTAAAACGAAACACTTTAGTACATAATTGTAAAATACTAAATCAATATAAAAATTATCTCCATCTACATCTATTCTTTTCTGTCTTGCCACAAACGAAAATCCTCTACCTAATTCTAATAAAAACTCTGAAATATGTTCAAGTAAATTAGATTCTAGGTCTTTTTCTAAAAATCTTCTATCTTTAATGTCTAAAAATTCTAAAACATAAGGATCTTTAATAAAATCTTGCACTTTCTCCTTCTTCTCTAAAATATTTATTTCATCTTTTACTTCTTCTTTATGTTCTTCACTTGTTGATAAAAGCCTTTCATAATAAAAACTGTTTATTTGTCTTTCTAATTGTCTAACACTCCAATTTGATTTTATCGTTTCTTCCAAATAAAAATTTCTTTTAACTTCATTGTCTATATTCATTATTAAACGATTATGGCTCCAACTTAATTGGTTACACAGTGTGTAACCATCTTTATAAGTTAAATAAAATTTCTTCATTAATTTTAAATTAGGTACACTATAACCTTCTCCAAATTCTCGTGTCAATTTTTCTGAAAAAGATTTTAATATTTTATTTTGAGAAGCCTCTAAATGATATTCTTCAATTAATTCATTAATCGTAGAACCTATAGCATAATATAATTCTACCATCTCATAATTTATATTTTTAACAACATTTTGTTTTGTCTTTAAAATTAATGAATTTATTCTATTGTAATAATTTCCAAATACTTCATCTTGTTTTACTATATCACTCATATTCACTCCTCCTTTTTATTCACTATAATTCCAAATACTTAGATGACCTTTAGCACTAATTGGTTTATCTAATATTTCAATATTTTCTAATATCCAAGCATATCTTCCTTCTGAATATTCTCCACAAATATATTCTTGGTAATTATTCTTTCTCATATTCTCTACATAATCTGTAGTCATTCTTACGCAATCAATTAAATTGCATTTGCAAATTATATTTCCATAGTTCATATCATTATCTTTTAGTAAATTCATTAGTTCTATGTTCTCTTTTGTTTCTTTATGTATTTTAGTTGAACTAGCATGAATATATAATTCTCCTCTGTATGATGTTTTCCAACTCCTAGTTTCAACCTTTTTCTTACCATCTTTTATTAAAGTTGCATAAGGTTCTGTTAAACTTAAAACTTTCATACTCATATTCTACCTCCTTGTTTTATGCTATTTTTCAATTTCACTCTCATATGTATCTTTGTATTGCTCAAACTTAACTTTCGCTCTTTGTAATCCTGCATCAACTGCCATTTTTAAATAGTATTCTGATAATCTTAAATTCTTTTCTGTTCCAACTCCATTGTAATAAAAATTTGCACCTAAATCATATATTGCAGGTAAATGCCCTTGTATTGCACAAGCATGTATTAATTCAAATGCTTTCTTTTCATCTCTTTCAATATCGCCAAATCCAAAATAGTAATAAGCTCCTAGGCAAAATTTTGAAAATGATTGTTTCCTTGGATTTTCTTTTTCTTTCTCGATAAGTTCTAACAATGGTTTATAAGCATTTATATGTATTTGCTTTGCTTTTTCTTTATCTTGTTCTACTCCATCTCCAAAATAATAACAAGCACCAACTCCATATGTACAACAAGGATCTCCTAATTCTTTTCCTTTTTCATACCAGTACATTGCTTTTTCATAACTTTGCTTTGCTCCATTTTCCTCACTATCATAACTTCTTCCTAAAATATAGCATGCAAGTTTATCTCCATTTTTAGCTTTTCCTTCTAAATCTTTTAAATCAAAAGTCATTGGCTTTATACTATTATCCATTTTCTGTTTCACCTAATTTCTTTAATAAAATATATCTTTTTATATTTTTGTCTTTCTGATACCAAGTTTGTTCTTCATATCCTAAATCTTTTAAATTTCTTAAACTATAAACATTTCCAAAAGTTACTTCTGCAATAATATTGCTTATTCCTTTTTCTCTAACTCTTTCTTCAAGATATTTTACTAATGTTTTCTGTAATCCATAACCTCTATACTTTGGTAATACTACAACACCATCTATATCTGCACAACTTCCATTTAAATTAGGAATCATTTGTTTTAATTCTTTCATTCTATTTGAAACTGATAAAAATATCCATGCTATCATTTTATTATCTATAAAAGTACCATATATCTCTCCATCATTTATTGGATCATTCAATATTCTTAAGTATGTTTCTTTTTTAAACGGCAAAAAATACCCCTTTTCTTCTTGTTCAAAATTCTCTATTATAATGTTTTGTATATTGTATATTTCATCAACATCATTAATGGTGCATTTTCTTATCTCTATATTTTGTTTTCTAATGTATTTAAAAAGATATTTATATTCTTCTTCATGTATTAATAATCCTTCTGCTTTTTCTTCGACCATTTTTTCTAAATCTTTGTAAAATACATATTTAACTTCTGATACTTCATTATCTTCAAAAATATATTCTTCAATCTCTTTATTACAATTTAATAAATATACATATTGAAATTCCATATTTTTAGGATTTTTCGTGCTTTTAATTGTTGCAATATATTGTAAATCTTCTTCTTTTACTTCAACTCCCAATTCTTCCTTTAATTCTCTAATAGCTCCTTCAATTACTGTTTCTCCAGCTCTAATGTGCCCTGCTCCAGAAATGTCCCAAAAATTAGGATGAGATTTTTTTGTTGCACTTCTTTTTTGTAATAGAAGTTCCTTTTTATCATTCATAATCCAGACGTGTGCTGTTCTATGAAAATTTCCGTCTTCATGTGCTTGTGTTTTTTCTTTTATTTCTCCTGTTGGATTATTATTATAATCAAATATATCTATATATTCCATAATTACTTCCTATCTTTTAAATCTTTTTATATATTTATATCATAATTTACAACATTTTCATAGCTTTTTATTAATATTTGTATATATTTAATTTTAAATAATTAAAGGCTGTTACCTTTATATAACAACCTTTAATATTATTATCTTGCACATCTATCCTTTTTCTTTGTTTTAGTAATATCTCCTTGAGCTCTTTTCATTTGTGTTTCAATTTTTATAACTTCTTTAACTTTTGGTGTATCTTCTAAAATATAATTTGCTATTTTTAGATTTTTTCTATACTTATTTAGCATAGTAGTACATTCATCTCGCTTTGTTTTATATTCTTTTATTAGATTATCATCTGTGCAATTTTTTAGTTTATTTCTATATTTTTGTCTTAAATTGGTAACACTTTCTATATCTTCTTCATTTTGTGAAATATAGTTTTTTACATCATCTAATGTTTTTAATTTTTCTGTCACAATAAGTCTAATTTCATTAGAATATCGTTGCATTTTTCTAACTTCTTGCTTCATTTCTGGAGATAATGGTGGGTAATTTTCTCGTTTTGATATTAAGCCTAATAGATGAAATAATAATATAAAAAGTACATCAATTCCACTCATTTTACTAATATCTTTTAAATTTCCTTTATATTTATAAACTTTATATTTTGTATAATTCTTTTTTGGTTTTATCAATTTATAATATTCATCTTGCACATAACATGGATTTTGAAAAACTCTTTCTGCAATATTTTTCGGCAAATACTTTTCTCCTAACTGATACATTCTTACTGCTTTTTTATCATTCATTGAACGAATTGTAGGATACTTTCGATTATTATCATCATTTATAATATAGCCTTTTTTATACATTATCTTTTTAAATTGTGAATAAGTTACACACTTTCCCATTGCTTCATCCATAGCTTGTCTCATTAGATTATATTTGGTTGGCTCACCTCGTTTTTCTGCAAAATATATATTTCTTGGTGTTTTCCCTTTTGGCTTTTCTATAACTGTTAGTCCATATTCTCTGCATAATTCATCAGATAACTCTCTGAAATGATAATATGCTCCTTTATTACAATTAAATTTTTTACCTGTAAACATATTAACTGAATTTACTACAAAGTGATTATGATATGTGCCAGTATTAAAATGTGTTGCAACTATTACTTGATGCTCACTCCACATTTTTTCTGCTAGTTCTACTCCAATTTTGTGTGCCAATTCTGGCGAAACTTCTCCCGTTTTGAAGCTTTGATATGCATGATAAGCAATATTTCCTGTGCATTTATCAAATCTATTCTGTACTGCTGTCATTTCTTCATAAGCTGTTTCTCTATTACAATTCACTCCAGTTACGTACATACTTTTTTCGTTTTTATCAATAGTTTTCTCATCATTTTCTGCATATTTTAATACTTGTTTTAAATCTGAAAATATTGTTTTTTCTGGACTTTTTGCATAATTTACTACACGAGAAAGACTATCTTTAATTGCCCATATTTTCGTTGTTGCCATTGTCATCACCATCTTTTTTGTAATTATAAATGTCTAAAAAATCACTTTGCATTTTTGCTATTTTATCTTTTATTTCTTCATTACTCATATAAGGAAATTCATTTTTTAGTTCAACAATTCCTGCATAAATTTTACGAAGTTCTTCATCTGGTATTTCATAAATTTTTTGTTGTAATCCAACTTTTCTTAAATAAGATGATAATTTTAAGTTAGCCTTTTGGGCATTTTTCTGTAATTTTTTCTTTTCATTTTCACTTACTCTAACGTTAATTCCTATTGTCCTATTTCTCATATTTTTCCACTTCCTTTTTTTAATTTAAGTTCATTTTTTATAAAAAGTCTTTTCATTTTGCTTTTAATTTTTTCTAATTTTAAGATAGGGGTTTGTCAACAGCCCAGCAATGGTCGTAGCCTTTGCCGTAGGCAAGCGGTTGGAAGTC